>DAIDTV010000133.1 GCA_027457005.1 Chloroflexota bacterium | reverse complement strand
CGGCGGGGCCGACGGCCACCCCGCGGGCCCACGCCTCGGCGGCCTCCTCGCCCGCGGCGACACCCGCCGGGTCCGCGCGGGTCCACGTCGTCGCGCGGGGCGAGAACCTGACCACGATCGCGGCCGAGTACGGCGTCACCGTCCAGGCGATCGCGGCCGCGAACGGCATCACGAACCCCAACACGATCTACGCGGGCCAGAAGCTGGTCATTCCGGCACCCTGAGCGACGACGCCCGGGTGCGCGCCGGCGACGACGCTCGGCGGTGCGTCGCCGCACCGCCGAATTTGCCAAGCTCCTCCGGAAGCGAGTAAGGTCCCCCGCATGCTCCGCCGCCTGGCGGCAGGATCAAGCGCGCTCGCGCTGCTCCTGCTCCTCGTCGCGCCGCCCGGACCCCGCGTCGCCCTCGCTGCCGGAGGCACGTGCACGGGCTGGACCAGCGAATACGTCCCGCCACCGACGATCCGCGTCCTGCGCACCGTCGGCCCGGCGAAGGGCACGTTCCAGGTCGTCCCCTTCCGGAAGTACGTGATCACCGTGCTCGCGGCCGAGTTCGGGCCGAGCTCGCCGGTCGAGGCGCTGCGGGCGGGCGCTGTGGCCGTCAAGGACTACGGCTGGTACTACGCGATGCACTGGCGGGGCAACTCCGCGCCGCGCGGTGGCGGCTGCTACGACGTCCAGGACAACACGTGGGACCAGGTCTACTGGCCCGAGCACGACCGGGCGTCGGATCTCCAGGTGCAGGCGGTGCTCGACACGTGGCGCGTCTCGGTCCGCAAGGACGGCCGCTTCGTGCCGACGGGATACCGCCCGGGGACGGCAGGCAAGGCATGCGGAGCGGACGCCGACGGGTGGCGCCTGTACCAGGCGAGCGCATACCGTTGCGCGCTGCAGGGGATGCTGTATCCGGAGATCCTGCGCACCTACTACCGGCCCCATTTCCAGATCGTGGTGCCCGGGGTGCACGACCCGAACGGAGACGGCCTGGGGTCGATCGGGATCGCCCTGCCCGGCACCGGCCCGCTCGCGGGCGGATCCGTGCCCGCGCCCACGGCCTCCGGCGCGCCCACGGCCTCCCCCGCGGCCGCCGCGTCCGCGTCGCCCACCGCGTCTGCCGCCGCCGATCCCGCCACGTCGGCATCCCCGGTCCCGTCCGCTTCCCCGGCTCCGTCCGGTTCGACCGCAACCGCCCCGGCCGGTTTCTACGACCTGCTGTGGTCCGACGCCCCGCAGCAGGCCTGGCAGCCATCCTCGCTCCCGGCGGGCACCTCCCTCGACCCGATCACGACCCTCGGCTGGGCCTTTGCCGACGTCAACCATGACGGCCGGTCCGACGTCCTGCGTCTCGAACGGCTCGGCACGGCGGGGTACCGGATCACGGTCTCGCTCTCGCTCGGCGACGGCAGGTTCGGGCCGGCGGCCACCTGGTGGTCGAGCGTGGGCACCGGTCTCGACCTTGCCCCGACGGAGGCCGTCCAGCTGGTGGCCGGCGACTTCGACGGGGACGGCACCGGCGACGCGGCGATCCTGGCCGGCACCCCGGGCTCGCCGCCGATGGCGGCCGGTCCCAATGGGGCGAGCGCCGTGCCGGCGGCCGTGCCCGAGGCGAAGCTCTACCTGCTCCGGTCGACCGGCACCGGGTTCGCGCCACCACAGACCTGGTGGTCCGGGCCCCTCGACGTCGGTGGCGCGCGGGCGTTTGCGGCCGACGTGACCGGTGATGGGCGCGCAGACCTGGTGGTCGAGTCGGACCTCTACCCGTCACAGCTGCCGGTGCCTCCGGCCACGCCCCCGCCGGCGGGACCCGGCGGCGCCGAGCTCCCCATCGGCATGCGGTTCCTGGTCGCCCCGTCAGGGCCCGGGGCAGGGCTCGGTCAACTGACCAGATGGCTCGACGTGACCGACACCACCCGGCAGCAGGCGCAGACGGTGGTCGAGGACGTGAACAGCGACGGCCGGGCGGACGTGGCGTTCCTCCGTCCGGTCGGCACCGGGGGCAGCCAGATCGTGGGGCTCCTCTCGACAGGGAGCGGCTTCATCCGGAGCACGCTCTGGTCATCGGCCACCTTCCGCGCCAGCGCCGCGAAGCTCGCGGCCGCCGACCTCAACGGGGACGGTCGCGGTGACCTGGTGGTCCTCTACGACATGGGCAGCGCCGGCACGAAACTGTTCCAGTTCCTCTCCACAGGGACGTCGTTCCAGGCCGGTACGCGCGTGCTCGACCCCGCACTCGACTGGGCGACCATCACGCCGTTCTGAACCGGCGCCTCACCCGCCGCGCCCGCTCGCGGCGCGCTCGGGCTCGGCCCCTCGCAGCCAGGTCGTCCACGCCGTCTCGGCCGATCCGGCGGTGAACGCGTTGCCGCTTCGAACGAGGGGCAGCCGGAGCAGGCCGGGATCCGCGATCAGGCGATCCAGCAACTCGTCGTCGGTGGTGCGCAGGTACGCGAGGCCGAGGTCGCGGTAGCGCCGGCCATCCGTGTCGACGAGTGCGGCGACGCCGAGCCGCCCGGAGAACCGGCGCAGCTCGCCGGGCGCCGGCGGATGCACCGCCACGTCGACGAAGTGGACGGGAACGCGCCGCTCCTTGAAGAACCGCAGCGCCTTCTGCGTGTCGCGCGAGTCCTTCCGGCCGAACACCTGGACGCCGGGCCGAGGATCAGCGGGCATCGAAGGACGGTGCTACCTGGCCTCGACGTCGATCCCGCGCTCGGCCAGCCCCTGTCGCAGGCCCGCGAAGTCCTCCGGCACGGACTCGGACGAGGAGTCGTGCTCCACGAACGCGATCCCCGCCCCACCGAGCGCGGCGCGCGTGCCGTCCGCGTCGGACGTCGTCAGCATCAGCGAGCCGTCCGTGTCCTCCGCGACGCCCACGATCCCGCTGATGTTGATCCCCCGCTCGCCGAGCGTGGACGCCAGGCGCGCAAGCGACCCCGGCCGATCGTCCAGCCGGACCGTGAACCAGATCGCCATCCCGCCCTCCTTGTGCCTCGCGCTGCCGCTGAAGAATACGCCGGGAGGTGCCGGGTCCCCGGTCCCGACGTCCGCTGCGGCCCCCGAGGTTGCGAGAGGCAGCACGACGGCGCCTGTGGGACGATGGACGTCGTGCGACGCGGGACCATCGCTCCGCGTCGCCCCCGATCACCAGCACGTACAGGAGAGTCGCCATGGCAGCCATCCGTCAAGCCCGGGCAGTCTGGCAGGGAGACCTCGCGTCGGGATCCGGCAAGGTCAGCGCGTCCACCAGCGGCGCGTTCTCGGACCTGCCCGTCACGTGGGCATCGCGCACCGAGACAGCCGACGGGAGGACCAGCCCGGAGGAGCTGATCGCCGCGGCGCACGCGGCCTGCTACTGCATGGCCCTGTCGAGCGAGCTCGCCAAGGCCGGCTCACCGGCGACCCGGCTCGAGGTCAGCGCGACCGTCACGTTCGACCGCGTCGACGGGAAGTGGACCGTCGCGAAGTCGGACCTGCAGGTCACCGGGCGAATCGCGGGGATCTCCGCCGAGGCGTTCCGCGGCCTCGCCACCGCGGCCAAGGATGGCTGCCCGGTATCCCGCGCGCTGGCAGGGAACGTCGCCATCTCCGTGGAGCCGGTGCTGGAGGCGTAACGGCCCCGACGCTCGTCCGGCTCGCGCGCCGCCGCGGGGCGCGTGGCACACTCAGCCCGTATGCGGATCGCCACCTGGAACGTCAACTCGCTCAAGGCGCGGCTCCCGAAGGTGACCGAGTGGCTGGAGCGGAACCGCGTCGACGTCCTGCTCATGCAGGAGACCAAGCTGGCCGACGACGCGGCCCCCGGGATGGCATTCCGCATGTCCGGGTATGAGCTCGCCCATCACGGCGAGGGCCGGTGGAACGGCGTCGCCATCGCGAGCCGCGTGGGGCTGACCGATGCGCGGCCCGGGTTCAGCGGCGAAGCCGACCCCGACGGGGCCCGGTTCGTGAGCGCGCTCTGCGGTGACGTCCGGGTGGCCAGCCTCTACGCGCCGAACGGCCGGGAGGTCGGCAGCGAGTTCTGGCTCGCCAAGCTGCTCTGGTTCGCGCGGCTGCGCGCATGGCTGGAGGCCCGGGATCCCGCCGAGCGGCTCGTCCTGGGCGGTGACTTCAACGTCGCCCCCACGGACCTGGACGTGTGGGATCCGGCGGCGTTCCAGGGGGCGACGCACGTGTCCGCCGAGGAACGGGCGGCGTTCGGGGCGCTCCTCGACTGGGGTCTCGTCGATGTGTACCGGGAGCACCATCCGGAGGGAGGCCGGTTCAGCTGGTACGACTACCGCGCCGGTTCGTTCCACAAGGGCCAGGGGATGCGGATCGACCACCTGCTCGCGACGCGCCCTCTCGCGGCGCGGGTGACGGCCGCCGAGATCGATCGGGAGGCCCGCAAGAACCCGATCCCTTCCGACCACGCGCCGGTGCTGATGGACGTGGCCGACCCGGCGTGACGACGTCACACGGCTCCCGGCCGTCGCGGGTCGGGACCGCTCGCGGCCGGCGCAGGTCGGGACCGCTCTCGGGCGGCGCGGATCAGGAGATCGGGACGCGGATCAGGACGGGGCGACCACCTTGTTCGCGGGGTCGTTGACGCCGAGGATGTCGATCGAGACCACGGTCGACGTCTGCCTGCCGTTCACGTCGTAGGAGCCCCGGGTGACGGCGCTGACCATGTAGCCGCCGTCCCTGGCCACCCACAGGTCCATGGACCAGTTGCCGGGCGCCCCGGACGTGTCCCCGAACGACTTCGCGACAGCATCGAGTGTCTGCCCGTCCGCCTGCAGGTGCAGGGTGGCAACGCCGTTCTTCTGTTCCTCGCCGACCTGCTTCATCCCGGCCAGGTACTGCTCGAACGTCTGCCCGAACATCTTCTGGGGCGAGAACGCGTCGAACGACTGCTCGACGCTGCCCAGCATCCCGGCGGGCAGCGGCTGTGCGATTCCGCCGAAGTCCATCCAGGCCTTGTCGCCGACGATGGTGTAGGTGACCGCCACGCCGGCCGCGCCGGTTCCGCCAAGACCGCTCATCGAGACCGTGAGCGCCCGCGTCGGCTTCAGCACGACGGTGCCGTTCATGTTGACCGTCCCGCTGCCGCCGCTCGCGGCGGGCCCGCC
>DAIDTV010000132.1 GCA_027457005.1 Chloroflexota bacterium | reverse complement strand
ACCTCATGCCGCTCGTGCTCCAGGCGCTCGTGATCGGGATCCTGCAGGGGCTGACCGAGTTCCTGCCCGTCTCGTCGTCGGCCCACCTGATCGTGGTGCCGGAGTTCCTCGGCTGGAAGGACCCCTTCCTCAACAGCGCGGCCTTCGACGTGATGCTCCACGCCGGCACCCTGGCCGCGCTGCTGATCTACTTCTGGCGCGACCTGGTGCGACTGCTGGTGGCCTGGATCGGATCCATCCGCGAGCGGCGGATCGGTGCCGATCCGGACCGCCGGCTGGCCTGGCTCATCCTGGTGACCATGATCCCGGGGGCCCTCCTCGGCGTCGCGCTGGAGAGCTTCTTCGACACGTTCTTCCGCGAGCACATCATCCTGGTCGCGGTGTTCCTGGTGCTGGGGGCGGCGATCCTGTGGCTCGCGGAGCAGCTGGCGTTCCTGCAGCGGGGCCTCGACAACGTGAACATCCGGGACGCGATCGTGATCGGGGTCGCCCAGGCGTTCGCCCTGTTCCCCGGGTTCAGCCGCTCGGGCATGACCATCGCGGCCGGCCTGTACACGGGGCTCACCCGCGAGGCGGCCGCGCGCTTCTCGTTCCTCATGGGCACGCCGATCATCGCGGGCGCGGCGGCGTGGAAGGCCCGCGAGCTGCTGCAGTCCGGCCTCCCGTCGGCGGACGTGCCGGCCCTCGGGGTGGGGATGCTGGGGGCCGCCGTGGCCGGGCTGCTGGCGATCGCCTTCCTGCTTGACTACCTGCGGCGGAGGACCACCGCCCCCTTCATCGCCGAGCGGCTCGTCATGGCCGCCCTGGTGGTGGTCTTCGTCCTGGCGCGCTGACGGTGCCAGGATGAGGGCGGTACCGCCATGGAGGTGATGAAGCAGCTGCGCCACGGCGCGATCCGCGACCTGCTGGCCCGGCGGAACGTGCGGACGCAGCAGGAGCTCGCGGCCGCGCTCCGCGAGCGCGGCTTCCGGGCCACCCAGGCGACGATCAGCCGCGACGTGGCCGAGCTGGGGCTGATCAAGGTGCACCGCGGCGGGTCCTACGTCTACTCGCTGCCGCCCCGCCTCGCGGAGACGGAGCCCAGCGCCGAGGACCGGCTGTCGGGGGTGCTCCGGAACCTGCCCGTCGACGTGCGAGAGGCGGGCCTCCTGCTGGTGATCAGGACGCTCCCGGGCAGCGCGCACGCGATCGCGTCGGCGCTCGACCGGACCCACTGGCCCGAGGTCGCCGGTTCGGTTGCCGGGGACGACACCCTGTTCATCGCCTTCTCGGACCGCAGCTCGCTGCACCGGGTCCGCAAGCGCCTGGCCCGGCTGCTCGACCAGCCCGGCCGCGGTCCGGACGTGCCGTCATATCCGCTTTGACACCAGCGGTGGACGCGCCCTAGAATCCGCGGCTGGTCGAACTCCTGACGCGCGACGCTCGCGCGCGCCGGGGGTTCTTTCTCTTGCAGCCTGTCATCCCACGGGAGCGGTTCGTGAACAACAAGCCCGGTTACCTGACCCACGATGGGCTCGAGAAGCTGCGGGCCGAGCTCGAACAGCTGGTCAACGTCCGTCGCGCGGAGGTCGCGGCCCGCATCCATGACGCGAAGGAGCACGGGGACCTGGCCGAGAACGCCGAGTACGAGGACGCCAAGAACGAGCAGGCCTTCGTCGAGGGGCGCATCCAGACGCTGGAGTCGCTCATCCGGAACGCGGTCCTGATCGACGAGCACCACTCGTCCGACCACGTCCAGATCGGCTCGACCGTGTCGGTCGATTCTCCGGACGGCAAGGAGACCTTCCACATCGTGGGGTCTGCCGAGGCCGACCCCGGGGCGGGCCGGATCTCCAACGAGTCGCCGGTCGGGCGCGCGCTTCTCGGGCACCGGAAGGGCGACAAGGTCGTGGTCCACGTCCCGAGCGGGGACTTCACCTACACGATCGTGCGCATCGGCTGACGCCGCGTCCGACCGCCGGAGGGAACGGTGTACTGGGCCGATGAGCTCGTCGCGCGCCTGAGCGGTCCCCAGGTCGTCAACGATTCGAAGACGCCGTCCGGGACCGTCCACGTCGGGAGCCTGCGCGGCCCGGTGGTCCTGGACGCCATCTGGCGTGCGCTCCGGGAGCGGGGGCTCGAGGCGCGGCTGCTGTACGGCGTGGACGACATGGACCCCATGGACGCCCAGGCGCTGCTCACGCCGGACGCCGTGGAACGATACATGGGGATGCCGCTGGCGCGCGTGCCGGCCCCGGAGGGGAGCAGCGCCCCGAGCTACGCCCGCCACTTCGCGGGGCTCTTCCTGGCGACCTTCGCCGGCCTCGGGATCCACCCCGAGACCTACTGGATGAGCGAGGTCTACCCGACAGGGGCGGTCGACCCGTACGTCCGGCTCGCGCTGGACCGGGCGGACCGCGTGCGGGAGATCTACCGGCGCGTGGCCAACGTGCAGCACCCCGCGGACTGGCATCCGGTCCAGGTGGTGTGCGAGAGCTGCGGCAAGGTCGGCACCACGATCGTCACCGCCTGGGACGGGCAGCGCGTCTTCTACGAGTGCCGTGCCGACCTGGTGGCCTGGGCGACCGGCTGCGGCCACTCGGGCTGGGTGGAGCCGTTCGGCGGCCGGGCCAAGCTCGGGTGGAATCTCGAGTGGGCCGCCCAGTGGGGCATCTTCGGCGTCACCATCGAGCCCAACGGCAAGGACCTCGCCACCGCGGGCGGGTCGCGAGACCGGGCTGACGCGATCTCGCGCGAGGTATTCGACCGGGAGCCCCCGCTCAACTTCCCGTACGAGTTCCTCAACATCGGCGGCCGCAAGATGAGCACCAGCAGGGGCCGGGGCGCGGCGGCGCACACCATGGCCGAGGTGCTGCCGCCGGAGCTGCTGCGGTTCCTGTTCCTGCGCTACCGGCCCGGCCACGCCATCGACTTCGACCCGGCCGGGGACACCATCCCACGGCTGTTCGGCGAGTTCGACCGGGTCGCGGAGGCCACGGCAGGGCACGAGGTGAAGGGCGAGCTGCCGCCCGACCACGACCGGATCTTCGCGCTGAGCCTGCTCGATCCCGAGGCGGACCCGGGTGCCGAGTCATCCCGCTTCCGCCCGGACTTCTCCCAGGTCGCCATGCTGGTGCAGGTGCCCGGCATCGAGGTGGAGGAGCGGATCGCCGCCGAGAAGGGCGCGCCGCTGGACCTGGCCGAGCGGGTGATCCTGGCGGATCGCGTGCATGCGGCGCAGGCCTGGCTCGACTCGTACGCGCCGGACCGCTCGCGGATCGCCGTCCGCAACGAGCTCCCGGCCGAGGCGCGCCACGCACTGGCGGAGGAGCAGCGGACGTTCCTGGGGGCGCTCGCCCAGTCGGCGGAGGTGGCCCGCCCGGGCTCCGGGGAGGCGTGGCAGGACCTGATCTTCCGGGTCGCCGAGGAGGCGGCGCTGCCGCCCGGCCGCGCGTTCGCGGCGATCTACCTGGCATTCCTGGGGCGGACCAACGGGCCGCGTGCCGGCTGGCTCCTCGCCGCGCTGGAGCGCGAGTTCACCAGCGAGCGCCTGCGGCTGGCGGCCGGGTGGGGCCCCGAACCGGAGGGCGATGGCCCCGCCCCGGCAGAGGAGGGGACGGCATGAGCATCGGCCTGCAGCGCCTTCGGGAGGACGCGGACCGGGTGCGCCGGGGCGCCATCGACAAGGGCGAGGACCCCGCCGTGGTGGACGTGGCGCTGGAGCTCGACGCGCGCCGGCGTGGCCTGCTCGGCGAGGGAGACACCCTGCGTGCCGAGCGGAACGCGGCCTCGAAGCGGATCGGCGACGCGATCCGCTCCGGAGCGTCCCCGCGGGGACCCGAGGTGGAGGCGCTGCGCCGGTCGTCGACCGAGGCAGGCCAGCGGATCGCCGCGATCGACGTGGAGCTGGCCGCCGTGGAGGCGGAGCTCGAGGACGCGCTGCTCCGCATCCCGAACCCGGCGGATCCCGATGTCCCGGTCGGCGGCGAGGACGCCAGCGTGATCGTGCGGACGTGGGGCGACCCGGCACCGCACGAGGAGACCGGGGGCGGGGGGCCCGATGGCGCCGGCCCGTGGACCCGGCGCCCCCACTGGGAGATCGGCGAGGCCCTGGGCATGCTGGACCTCGCGGCCGGGGCCAAGATCACGGGGTCCGGGTTCCCCGTGTACCGCGGGGCGGGGGCCGCGCTGGAGCGGGCGCTGATCGACTGGTTCATCGGGGTCCACACCCGCGAGCACGGCATGACCGAGATCTGGCCGCCGGCGCTGGTGAACACCGCCTCCGCGCGCGGGACCGGGCAGATCCCCGACAAGGAAGAGCTCATGTACGTCGCCACCCGCGACGAGCTGTACCTGGTGCCCACGGCGGAGGTCCCGGTGACCAACCTCCACCGGGACGAGATCATCGAGGCAGACCGCCTGCCGATCCGGTACTGCGCGTACACGCCCTGCTTCCGCCGCGAGGCGGGCGCGGCCGGCAAGGACACCCGCGGCATCCTGCGCGTCCACCAGTTCGACAAGGTCGAGATGGTGCTGTTCGAGCGGCCGGCCGACTCGGGCGACGCGCTGGAGTGGCTGACCCGGGCCGCGGAGACGCTGCTGCAGCGGCTCGGGCTGGCCTACCGGGTCAAGCTCATGGCCACCGGCGATATGGGGTTCGTGCAGGCCAGGAAGTATGATCTCGAGGTCTGGGCGCCGGGCGTGGAGCGCTGGCTCGAGGTCAGCTCGGTGTCGAACTTCCGCGACTACCAGCCGCGCCGGATGGCGATCCCCCACCGACCCGCCCCTTGCGCCCGGCCCGAGCTGGTCCACACGCTCAACGGCTCGGGGCTCGCGCTGGCCCGGACCTTCGCCGCGATCCTGGAGGTCTACCAGCAGCCCGACGGGTCGGTCGTGGTGCCGCAGGTGCTCCGCCCGTTCCTGGGCGAGCGCATCGGCCCGGCCGCCTGACCGCGCCATGGGGCTTCCCGCCGTCGGCGACCGCGCGCCCGACTTCACGCTCCGTGACCAGGACAAGGAGCCGGTGACGCTGAGCGACCTGCGGGGCGGACCGGTCATGCTCGTGTTCTTCCCCCTGGCGTTCAGCACCACCTGCACGCGCGAGCTGTGCGAGATCCGCGACGACTTCGGCG
>DAIDTV010000131.1 GCA_027457005.1 Chloroflexota bacterium | reverse complement strand
ATCCTAGAGGGCATGGCTGATCGCGCGACCGACGAGACCCGTATCGACCGCTGGCTGTGCGCGGTGCGCCTCGTGAAGACGCGCCCGGCGGCGACGCAGCTGTGTGACGGCGGCCACGTCCGCGTGAACGGGAACCCCGCGAAGCCGTCCACGAAGGTCCGGGCCGGCGACCGGGTCGAGGCGCGGATCGCCGGGCGCGAGCGCAGCGTCGAGGTCGTGCGGCCGATCGAGTCGCGCGTCGGCGCCACGGTCGCGGTGACCTGCTACGTGGACCACAGCCCGCCGCCGGTGGTGACGGAAGTCCGGCCGGGGATCATGGCTGTCCGGGGCGAGGGCCGGCCGAGCAAGCGCCTCCGCCGGGAGCTGGAGCGCCTGCGTCGGGCTGCCGACACGTGAGCCCGGACCTGCCGCGGATTGTAGAGGGACAGCGCCAGTCCGCGGCATCCGCAGTCCGCGGCATCCGCAGTCCGCGGCATCCGCCCGTCGGGCGAAGAGGCCGCCGACTCGATCATGGCCCCCAAGCTCGACGCCGAAGGTTGCCTCGAGGTCGGCCTCCTGCACGACCGGTTCGACCCAGGCAGGCGAGGATGGGCTGCACCTGCGGACGAGGCGGCCCGTGCAAGTGCAGACGTGCGAGAAACGCTGGTGAGCCGGGAGAGACTCGAACTCTCAACCCGCGGTTTAAGAGACCGCTGCTCTACCGTTGAGCTACCGGCCCACGGCCGCCGATTGTAGCGCACGGGACCGTCATCGCGTCGTGAAGTCGCTCCGCCCCGAGACCGGCCGCGGCCCAGAACGGCGCGTAGTCGAGACGCACGAGCCCGTCCACCTGCCAGCGGGTCCGGCCCGAGTAGTCCCACGGGCAGCGCCCGGTCGCCCGCCTGAGCAACCACCCGGTGGCCCCTTCGACCGCCAGGATCCCGGCCGCGTAGGCGGCGCCCCGCTGCCATGCCGGCCGGGCCCGGATGCGCGCATGCATCGGCTCGAACAGCGGCAGCGCGAGCGCGTAGATCGGCATCATCCAGGCCGTGGCCGGACCCGCCAGGCGCGGGCTCCGGGCCGCCCGCGACAGTCGCGCCGAGGTGAACGCGCTCTCCATCAGGACACCGGCGATGCCATAGGTTGCCGCGCGGCAAACGCGCCCGCCACGGACTCGCACCCGGGTATCGTAGCGTCGAGTCGGCACTCGCCGGTCGCGGCGGGGAGGCCGGGACGGACGGACCGCGTTCGCGTGACCGCAGGCCCTGTCCCGACCGGCCCGGGAAATGGTCCCATGGGCACGCAGCGGCGCGTCCCGTCTGCTCCAGCGGAGGTCACTCGATGCCCCAGACGGAGAGCTCCACGCCTCGGACCGAACACGACGCCGAGTTCGTGGCGCTCCTGAACGCCACCTGGTTCGGCGCGAACCTTCCCCCCGAGACCCAGGTGCGCCTTGCGGCGCTCTCCCGGCGCTACCAGGCGCCCGCCGGCACCACGCTCCTCACCGAGGGGCAGCTGGCCAACGAGCTCGGCATCGTGCTCAGCGGGCGCGTCTCGCTGCGGACCCTGGTTCCCGAGCAGGGCTGGATCACGATCCTGACCGTGGAGCCCGGCGACATCTTCGGGCAGTCCGCGCTGGTCCCCCCCTACCGGTCCACGTCGACGGTGGTCGCGCTCCAGCCGGTCGACGTCCTCGCCATGGATGGACCGGGTCTCCGCGCGGCGCTCTCGGCCGACCACGACCTGGCCGCGGTGCTCTACCCGCGGGTGCTGCAGGCACTGGCACGGCGGCTCAATGCCACCCGGCTCCAGATGCTCGACCTGTTCGCGAGGTAGCCAGGATCGCCGTGACAGCCGACACGACAAGCGCCTCCGGCTTCCTGCCGCGCGCCGGATTCCAGCAGCTCATCGACCTGCTCGCCGAGGGTGGGCGCACCGTGATCGGACCCACCGTGGCCGACGGCGCCATCGTGTACGGCGAGGTCCGCTCCGTCGCGGATCTGCCCCGGGGCGTCGGGTCGGAACAGGCGCCCGGCCGGTTCCGGCTGGTCGACCACGCCGACGAGCGGTACTTCGCGTACGCGGTCGGGCCGACGTCCTGGAAGCGCTTCGTGTTTCCGCCCACCCTCACCCTCGCCGAGTCGCACCGCGACGAGCACGGGCACGTTTCCTTCGGGCCGGCCAGGAAGGAGATCCCGAGCCTCGCGTTCCTCGGGGTCCGCGCGTGCGAGATCGCCGCGATGGGCATCGAGGACCGCGTCTTCCTCGGCGGCCCCTACACCGACGAGGACTACCGACGGCGCCGGGCGCAGGCGCTGGTGATCGCGGTCCAGTGCGCTGAGCCCGGGGGCACCTGCTTCTGCACCTCCATGGGAACCGGCCCGGGCATCCGGGGCGGCCACGACATCTCGCTCGTCGAGCTCGACGACGGGTTCATCGTGACAGCGGGATCCGAGGCGGGAGCGGCCATCGTCGGGCGCCTCGCGCTGGAGGAGACCACCGCCGACCAGGTCATGGCCGGCGCCGACCAGCTGGCCGCGGCACGCGAGCGCATCGGCGACCCGGTGGTCACGGCCGGACTCCACGATCGTCTCCTCGCGAAGCTGGACAGCCCGCACTGGGCCGAGATCGCCGAGCGCTGCCTCGCCTGCACGAACTGCACGGCCGCATGCCCGACCTGCTTCTGCACGAGCGTCAGCCAGCGCTCCGACCTGGACGGCCACGCCGCCACGACCGAGCGGCAATGGGACTTCTGCTTCACCAAGGGCTTCTCCGCCGTCGCGCTGGGCGGCAACTTCCGGCCCCGCGTCCAGGACCGCTACCGGCAGTGGCTCACCCACAAGTTCGCCACCTGGATCGACCAGTTCGGCACGTCGGGCTGCGTGGGGTGCGGGCGCTGCATCACCTGGTGCCCGGTCGGCATCGACGTGCGCGAGGAACTGGACCGGATCGCCCCGCCGCCCGAGGTGATCGCCGGTGACGGGCACGCGGCGGAGGCACGCGCGCCCAGGACGAGCGTCTTCCGCGTGGAGTCCGTCCGTCGCGAGACCCACGACACCGTCACCCTGGCCCTGTCCACCGAGGCCACCCCCGACTGGGAGCAGTCGAGGGGCGAATTCGTCATGGTGTCGGTCCCGGCCGTCGGCTCGATCCCCATCTCGATCTCCCGGCGCCTTCCCACCGGAATGGAGCTGACCGTTCGCGGGGTGGGACCGGCCAGCACGATCCTGACCGGCCTGGAGCACGGTGCCGAGGTCGGGCTCTCCGCGCCGCTGGGTCATGGCTGGCCCGTCCCGGCGGCGGAGGACCACGACATCGTGATCGTTGGCGGCGGGATGGGGTTCCCGCCGCTCCGGCCGGTCGTCGACGAGATCCTGTCGCACCGGGGACGCTTCGGCGATGTGCACATCTACCACGGTGCCCGTACCCCGGGCGACCTGCTCTACAAGGAGGAGCTGGCCGCGTGGGCCGCGCAGGGGGACCTCGACGTCGGGGTCACGGTCGACCGGGCCGACGCCACCTGGCTTGGCCGGGTGGGCGTGGTGACCCAGCTGTTCGACCAGGCGCGCTGGGACGGATCCAAGGCGATCGCATTCGTGTGCGGGCCGGAACGCATGATCCAGGCCACGGTGGGGACCCTCGGGTCGCACGGGATCACGCAGGACCGCATCTTCATCTCGATGGAGCGCCACATGGAGTGCGGCGTCGGCCTGTGCGGGCACTGCCAGGTGGGGCCGTTCTTCGTGTGCAAGGACGGCCCGGTATTCTCGCTCGCGCAGCTCGGTGACGTCTTCGGACGGGAGGGCATCTGATGGCCCGCGCAGGCTCCACCCCGCACCCCCGGCTCGCCGTCGTCAAGCTCGCCTCGTGCGATGGCTGCCAGCTCATGCTGCTGAACCTCGAGGACGCGCTGCTGGAGATCGCCGAACGGATCGACATCGTCGAGTTCCCGGAGGCGACGACCCATCACTCCAGCGGCCCGTACGACGTGGTCCTGGTGGAGGGCTCCGTCAGCACACCAGAGCAGCTCGAGCAGATCCACGAGATCCGCCGCGAGGCCAAGCATCTCGTGACCATCGGCGCCTGCGCCACCGCGGGCGGGATCCAGGCCATGCGGAACTGGGCCAACCACGAGGCGTTCCGGGCCGCGGTCTACGCGCACCCGGAGTACGTCGAGTCGCTGGCCACGGCCCAGCCCGTGGCCGACTACGTCAAGGTCGACGCCGAGCTCCGGGGCTGTCCCATCGACGCCGGGCAGCTGATGGAATTCGTCACCGCCCTGCTGACGGGCCGACGCCCCAACCTGCCCGACGAGGCCGTCTGCGCCGCGTGCAAGCGCGCCGGACGCGTCTGCGTGATGGTCGCGAAGGGGATCCCCTGCCTCGGGCCGGTCACCATGACCGGCTGCGGCGCGCTCTGCCCGGGCTTCGACCGTGGCTGCTACGGGTGCTTCGGCCCCCGGGAGCAGGCCAACGCGCCGAGCCTGAGCCGCCAGTTCGTCGAGATGGGGCGCACCCCGGCCGAGGCTGGCCGCTTCTTCGCCGGGTTCACCGGCTACGCCGAGCCGTTCCGCACGGTGCTCACCGAGCTGGGCGGCGTGCCCGGCACGACCGCCATTGCTTCGGCAGGTCCGGCGGATCGCGACCACTCGGCGACGGGCGCCAGCCCGCGAGCGGGAGGGAAGTGATGACGACCGAGGCTCCCGCGTTCGAGCGCTCGTTCCGCGTCGAGGGGATCACCCGGGTCGAGGGCGAGGGCACCCTGCACCTGGTGATCCGCGACGGCGAGGTGACCGAGGCGCGCCTGCGGATCTTCGAGGCGCCCCGGTATTTCGAGCAGCTGGTGGTGGGACGCGACCCCGACCAGGTGCTCGACATCGTCGCGCGCATCTGCGGGATCTGTCCCGAGGCGTACCAGATGAGCGCCGCCGGGGCGTTCGAGTCGATCTTCGGCGTGAAGATCGACCCGCAGGTGCGAGCGCTCCGCCGGCTGCTCTACGCGGGCGAGTACATCGAGAGCCACGCGCTGCACGTCTACCTGCTGCACGCTCCCGACTTCCTGGGCTACCCCAGCGCGATCGACCTGGCGAAGGACCACCGCGCGGTGGTCGAGCAGGGCCTTGCCCTCAAGAAGGCCGGCAACGAGCTGATGGCGGTGGTCGGCGGCCGCTCGATCCACCCGGTCAACGTGCGGATCGGCGGGCTGTATCGGG
>DAIDTV010000130.1 GCA_027457005.1 Chloroflexota bacterium | reverse complement strand
ACGCTCGCCGAGCCGCGCGGCGAAGTCGCGCGTCGCGCTCGGGCTGATGGTCGAGCAGTCGACGACCAGCGTGCCCGGGGCGGCCCCGGCGGAGATCCCGTCCGGGCCGAACAGGACCGCCTCCACGTCGGGCGTGTCGGACACGCAGACCACGACGATGTCGACCGCGGCAGCCACTTCGCGCGGCGTGCCGGCCTCGATCGCCCCCATGTCGACGAGCGGCCCGGCCTTGCCCGGGGTGCGGTTCCAGACGTGCAGCGGGTACCCCGCCCGGACGAGGTTGGCCGCCATTGCCGCTCCCATCGTCCCGAGGCCCACGAACCCGACTCGCTCCATGCCGCCCTCCGACGCTATCCGCCCGACCGGGCCATGGTAGCGGCGACGGGGGCGGCCGCTCAGGGCGTGGAACTGCGGCCGGCGAGACAGGCGCCTGCCCGAAGCGACCCGACACGTGGCAGGTCGGCGCGCAGGCGCCCGGCGCGGCGGATCCCGATCCGAGGCGCCCGGTCAGGGTCACGGATCATGATCAGGCCCCGGATGTTCCGATCCGGGGCCAGGATCAGGGCTGGACTACCGGCGCCCGCCCCCGCCGGTCACCCGGAGCAGCATCAGGAACAGGTTCACGAAGTCCAGGTACAGGGAGAGCGCCCCGAGCACCGAGGCGTTCTCGCGGTTCTGGACCCAGGCCATGCGGCCGTTCTTGATGCGCTGCACGTCGAACGCGGTCAGGCCGGTGAACAGCAGCGTGCCCACGATGCCGATCACGAAGCTGAG
Organism: Chloroflexota bacterium; assembly: GCA_027457005.1. GTDB lineage: Bacteria > Chloroflexota > Limnocylindria > Limnocylindrales > CSP1-4 > JAJYNJ01. Next base: position 4,425 of record DAIDTV010000130.1, on the reverse strand, counting down.
CCCGGACCCGCCGATGAACATGTTCGCGAGCGACGCGACCACGACCCCGATCAGGCCGGCGAACAGCAGCCCGCCCAGGCTGGTGAGGTCGCGCCCGGTGACGTACCCGTAGAGCGCGGCGGCGCCGAAGATGGCCGCGGCGCCGACGAACGCGGAGGTGACCGAGCCGATGTTGTAGACCTCGAGGATGATCGCGAACATCGCCCCGTTGAGCGCCGCGTAGACGAAGAGCATCAGCAGCGCCACGGTCGAGTTCAGCCGGTTGATCGCGGCGCTGAGCCCGATCACCATCGCGAACTCCGCGATGATCAACAGGAAGAAGTCGTTGGCGACCAGCTGGAGCGCACTCTGGTTCGCGAGCGTCATGAAGGCGGTTGCGGCGCTCACCAGCAGCGCGAGGAACATCCAGACGAAGCTGGCGGTCAGGAAGCCCTCCCGCACGCCGGCGACCGGACGGGCGGTCAGGGCGCGGGGGTCCCAGCCGTAGCCGACCGGCCCGCGCTGCGCGTCGTCGGGTGCCTCGTACCGGTTGGGGTCGTTGCGGTTCGTGTTGAACACGGAAGGTTTCTCCTTGATCTTCGGCCGTCAGGCCGACCCAGAGTGTATGCCTCCTGCGTCAAGAGGCGATGAAGAGACGGTGAAGCTACGGCTCGACATCGGGCAGGGTCTCGGGCTGGACCGCACCACCGCCGGTGCGCGGCACGCCGGATCTGACGGCCTGCGGGACCGCCTCGTACCGCCCGAACTGCGGCAGCCGCCAGGCGATCAGTCCCAGGCCCACGAGGCACGCGAGGCCCCCGCTCACGACCGAGAACTGCGCGTTGACCGCGGCCGCGACGGCGGTCGCCTCCATGTCGCCCAGCCGGGGGCCGGCCGTCACGACCATCCCGTGCAGGGCCGACAGCCGGCCGCGCAGCTCGTCGGGAGTGGCCAGCTGCAGGATCGTCCCGCGGAACACGGCGCTGATCACGTCCGCGCCGCCGGCGATCGCCAGGAGCAGCAGCGCGAGCGGCAGCGAGAACGTGGCCAGGCCGAACGCCGTGATCGCGATCCCCCAGAGCGCAACGGCGATGTAGACGGCACGCCCCTGGAAGCGCACGCGCGATACCCACCCCGTCAGCAGCGCGCCGACCAGGGCCCCGGCGGCGGGTGCGGCGGCGAGCAGCCCGTAGCCCTGGGCGCCGGCATGGAACACCGTGAGGGCCAGGATCGGGAAGAGCGCCTGCGGCATCCCGAAGATCATCGCGTCGAGATCGACGACGAACGTGGCGAGGATCTCGGCCCGGCTGCGGGCAAACCGGAGCCCCTCCACCACGGCCTCCAGGCCCGGCCGGACCACGCCCTTCAGCGCCGGGATCGGGGCGATGACGACGAGGGCGGCGAGCGAGGCGCCGTAGGTGACGGCGTCGACGAGGTAGGCGCCGGCGGGCCCGACGGTGGCGATCAGCAGGCCGCCGATCGCGGGGCCGACCACGCCGGCAGTCTGGGACCCCGCCTGGTTGAGGGCGATCGCCATGGTCAGGCGCTCTCGGGGGACCAGCCGCGGAACGGCCGAGGTGCGCGCCGGCTGGTCGACGGCCGAGACGGTTGCGGCCAGGAATGCCACCCCGTAGATCAGCACGATCGGGGTGTGCGGCACCATGGCGAGCACCGCGAGCGACGCGCTGGACAGCGCCAGGATCGACTGCGTCAGGAGCAGCAACCGGCGGCGGTCGACGGCGTCGGCGATCGCGCCGCCGTACAGGGAGAAGGCGACCAGCGGCATCAGCTGGACCATCGAGAGCGCGCCGATCGAAAGGGGCGAGCCGGTCGCCAGCCAGAGCTGGTAGGGCAGCGTGACGACCGTGACCTGGCGGCCGGCCGCGCTCACCACCTGGCCCGCCCAGATCAGGCGGAAATCGCGATCCCTGCGCAGTGGCTCCAGGTCGAGCAGCAGGGATGGCGGACGGCTCACGCGACGGTCAGGCGCCGCGCGATGCCGTGCCTTCGGGGGTGACGGCGCCTCCGCCCGATGCCGTGCCTTCGGGGGCCGCGGCACCTCCGCCCGATGCCGTGCCACGGGCCGCTGCGGTGCCGCCGTCACGGGGCCGTCGCGTGCGCGGAGCGACCCGGGCCGGTCGGGCGTCGCGCGCCTCCGCGGCTTCGGCCGCACGGGCCAGGACCCACAGGAAGTCGGCGAGCCGGTTGAGGTACGGCACGGTCCACGTGCCGGCGAGCCCCTGGCGCTCGAGCCCGACGACGCGCCGCTCGGCCCGGCGAACGACGGTGCGGGCAAGCTCGATCGACGCGGACACGCGGCTCTCACCGGGGACGACGAACTCCGACGGCATCGGGACGCGCGCCTCGAGGTCGGCCAGCGCCGCCTCGACGCCCGCCACCATCGGCTCGGTCACGCGGGTCTCCCCGTCCCGCAGCCGATCCCTGGCCTCCGGATTCGTGGCCAGCTCCGCGCCGACCACGAACAGCTCCCGCTGGAACCTGAGGACCAGGTCCCCGATGCCGGCGAGGGCCGGCGTGAGGACGCCGTACTGGTCCTTCATCGCGAGCTCGGCCCGGGCGAGCCCCAGCGCGGCGACCGCCTCGTCGATCGTGCCGTAGGCCTCCGTCCGGGCGTCATCCTTGGCGACCCGCTCGCCCCCGAACAGGAGCCCGGTGGTGCCGTCGTCCCCGCGGCCGGTGGCCACGGCGCTGTCGCGGATGCCCGGGCGTCTCTGGGTCACGGCCGATCCGTCGCCGCGCCGGTCGCAGGCCGCCCCGACGCGGCCGTCCGGGTCACCAGGTCAGGCCGGCGTCGCGCGGATCCCAGCGCTCCGCCAGCAGCGTGATCTTGACGTCGTGGCCCACGACCTCCTCGGTCGCCTCCTTGACCTGCTGGATCATGGCGCCGGCATACGGGCAGAAGGGCGTGGTGAGGATCATCCTGACCTCGGTCTGTTCCGGACCTAGGACGATCTGCTTGATCAGCGCAAGCTCCACCACGTTCATCCCGATCTCGGGATCGACCACGGTCCGGAGCGAGTCGAGGATGGCGAGCTCGGTGGCGCGCCGCTCGGCGTCGAAGGCGGCCGGTACGGGAGTGGCGGCCGGTGCAGTGGGGGCCGCGGCCGATCCGGACGCCGGCGACCCCGGATAGGCGGGCTGCTGGGCGGGAGCGACGTCGGGCGACATGTCGGAGGCGGAGTCGGTCATGATCAGGTCGGGTCCTCGGTGGGCGCATGCGGCGCGGGGGACGCGGCCGTGCGCGGTTCGGCCCTCATCCTAGCACCGACCGGCTCAATTCCGAGTGATCTGGTCGGATAGCGACGGCGTGGCGTGCCGGGGGGCCGGGCGGTCCCGCCGCCGGGACGGCGCCGCCGGCCGGATCCCGCTCAGCTCGGCCGGGCCCGGTTCGTGACGATCCCCGCCAGTTCTCGGAGATCCTCGGGGAACCCCGCCGCCTCCTCCGGCGTGTACCCCGGGCCGAGCAGCGAACCGTCCGGCCCGAAGAACTCCGCGTACCGGTCGCGGTGAGCCGACGCGAACCGGAACGCCTCGGCCAGGCCGACCCTCCGGAGTTCGGGGTGCTCGGCGATCATCCGGTCCGGCGTCAGGCCGTGCGCGCGCATCTCGAGGATGTTCCGGACGGTCAGCCGGGTGGCGTAGCAGAACGGCTCGCCGTTCATGATGAGCGGATCGGTCTGGACCCACTTGATCGTCATCGCCGTCCCCTAGTCCAGGATCCCCGCGCCCTTCCAGATGAACTGGAGGATCGGATTGCGTGGCCTGTCACCCGCCAGGTGCCGGGGCCGTTCGAGGCGCGCGAGGCCGGCCTCGATCACGCGGTCCGCCGCATCCCCCTCCGCCGGTGGAAGGGCGGACCGGGCGGCGTCGAGCGTGCCCAGCAGCATGGTCGCCAGGTCTTCGAGGGGCACCCGGCGACGCCGGAACACGGGGATGATCGTCCGCACGTACTCGGCCAGGGGCGCTGCGCGCCCTTCCTCGAGCGCCGCCGCGAGCTGCAGGACGTGCCGGTCGCAGTCGCGGAGGAAAGTGCTCAGATGGAGCGCGTCGTACCGGATCCCGATGCTCGGGTCCCGGGAGATCGCGGCCCGCAGGGCGTCGGCGGCGAGCCTGGCGTGACCGGAACGCAGCCGGGCCGCCGCCCCGGGCAGGGGCTCGAGCGGCATCGTGGCGGGATCCCGCGTGGGGGATTGCATGCGGCGAAGTGTACCGTGCGCGGCCCCGGCGGGCGGGCGATACAGTCCGGCCATGCACCAGCACGACGTGGACGGCGCGCGCCCGGGTGAGGACGTGCCGCCGGGAGCTGAAGGCGCGCCCCGGATCCCCGGCGATCTCCGGCCCGGCTCCGGCCGCCGGCTCGAGCGGCCCCCGGGTGAGCGACTCGCCGTCCCCGAGCCTCACCCGCCCCGGGACCGACCGTCGGCC
>DAIDTV010000129.1 GCA_027457005.1 Chloroflexota bacterium | reverse complement strand
TGCGGGATCCCGAGCGCGTTCAGGATCCGGGACAGCGGCCGGCGCCGCGACCGCTCGATGGAGTCGGCCAGGTTCTGCGCGCTCTTCCGGGCGAAGCGCTCGAGCGTCGCCAGATCCTCCACACGCAGGCGGTAGAAGTCGCCCCGGCTCCGGACCATGCCGCGCTGGAGCAGCTGCTGCAGCACCGCCCATCCGGCACCCTCGATGTCCATGCCGCCGCGCCCGGCGAAGTGCGCGTACGCCTGGATCACCCGCGCGGGACAGGCCGGGTTCGGGCAGTAGTGGCGAACCGCGCCCTCGTCACGCACAACGGGCGTGCCGCACACGGGGCACGTCCCGGGCATCTCGAAGACGCGCTCCCCGCCCGTCCGCTTCTCCACCACCGGGCGCACGACCTCGGGGATCACGTCGCCGGCCTTCTGGAGGATCACGTGGTCGCCGATCCGGATGTCCTTGCGCCGCACCTCGTCGAGGTTGTGCAGCGTGGCACGCGACACCGTGGAACCAGCCACTTTCGCGGGTGCCAGGTGGGCGACCGGGGTCAGGGTTCCCGTGCGGCCCACGTAGGGCACGATGTCCTCGACCACGGTCTCGACCTGCTCCGGCGGGAACTTGTACGCGATCGCCCAGCGGGGCGCGCGCGCGACCATGCCGAGCCGTTCCTGCTGGTCGAAACGGTCCACCTTCACCACGACGCCGTCGGTCTCGTAGTCGAGGGAGTGCCGTGCCTCCTGCCAGCGTTCGAGGAAGCGGAGCACCCCCTCGATGTCGAGGTCGGCCTCCCGATGGGGCTCGACGGGGAAACCCAGCGCCTCGAGCCGCGCCAGGGCCTCCGACTGGGCCGCGGGCGCCGCGCCCGGCGTGCCGTAGCCATCCAGCAGCTGGTAGGCCCAGAACGACAGCCGCCGGCTTGCGGTCACCGCGGGGTCGAGCTGGCGGAGCGAGCCCGCGCCGCTGTTCCGCGGATTCGCGTAGAGCGGGAGCCCCGCCTCCTCGCGCTCGGCGTTGATCCGGGCGAACTCGGCCCTGGGCATGTACACCTCACCGCGGACCTCGATCTCGAGCGGCTCGGGCACTCGCCCGGGGATCACCCCGATCGTGCGCAGGTTCGGGCTCACGTCCTCCCCGGTGGTGCCGTCGCCCCGGGTCGCGCCGCGGGCGAACCTGCCGCGCTCGTAGCGCAGGCTGACCGCCAGGCCGTCGATCTTGAGCTCGGCGACGTAGCGGAGGTCCGGAACGGGCTCCGGGGCAGCCGGAAGGCCGAGCCCGCGGCGGACGCGCGCGTCGAACGCCCGGAGTTCGTCCTCTCCGAACGCGTTCGAGAGTGAGAGCATCGGACGTTCGTGGCGGACCTCGGCGAAGCGCCCGGCCGGGGCCGCACCGACGCGCTGGGTGGGCGAGTCCGGCGTGCGCAACTCCGGGTGCGCGTCCTCGAGCGCGATCAGCTCCCGCATCAGGGCGTCGTACTCGGCGTCGGTCAGCTCGGGCGCGTCCTCCTCGTAGTACAGCCGGTTCGCGCGCTCGATCTGCGCGCGCAGCTCGGCCGCCCGGGCCGCCGGGTCGGTGCTGGACATGGCGGCAATGGTACGGCCTGGCGGGGCCCGCGCCGCCGTGTGGCAGGTCCCACTGGCACGTTCCAGTTCGTGCACCCCGGGACGCGCCACGCGCACCCTGCCGCTCGACCCCCTGGTCATCCTGCAGTTTCGTGCACCCGGGGCACGCTAGGTCTGGTGATGGCAGCCCCGAGCAATCGGCAGCGTCCACGCCGACGCCTTCCGGCCCGCGTCGCGCTCGACCCGGCCGCCCTCGGGCCCCCGACGACGGCCAGTGGGGGCGAATTCCGGCCCCGAGCCGACATACCGTGCTGTCGGTGCAAGTTATTCATAAACCGCGGGCGGAACGGCCAGCGGAGAGGACCGGTACCCGGGCACGAACGAACGTGGGACGTCCGGTCGGCCCGCCGCCTGATCCCGGGCGGGCTCACCCCGAGGCCGGTTGTCCCGGAAGGGGCTACCCGAGCAGCTCGAGGTTCGCGAGGCTGGCCAGCAGCACCTTGATACCGCGGTCGGGGAACGCCACGGTGACCTCCTCGTCGTCGCGCGTCAGCTTCGAGCTGACCACCGTTCCCTCCCCGAACGCACCGTGGCGCACGCGATCTCCGTCGCGGTAGCGGCGCTCGCCCGGGACGAGCGGCCTCGGCGGAACCGTGCCCCGCCCGGGCGGCGGCACGGACTGACCGGCTCCTGGCCGGCCCTCCTCGGGCACGACGCGGCTCGAGTCCGCGGTCCCGCCCGGCAGGCCGGGGCGCCCGACCCCGCCCATCGGTCGCACCCCGGACGCGCGGTAGTACGCCTCGCGCCGCGCGTCGAGGTCCCGGGAGGTCCGGAACGGCGTACCGGCGGGCGGCGAGCCTGGGGGAGGCGCGTAGCCGCCACCGGGCGGCAGGTGGCGCGGCCCGATCGGGCGCTGCACGGTCCGGCGTGCACCGGCGCGGTCGCGGCCAAACACAACGTCGAGATCGAGGATCCCGCCCGTGCGCTCCTCCGGCGTTCGCTGGTCGTCCTCCCACTCGTCATCCCGTGCCACCAGGCGCGGGCCGTGGAGCAGGTTCGCGGGGATCTCGAGCAGGAAGCGGCTGGGCACGGAGAACCCGCCCCGCCCGAAGGTGACCCGCGAGGCCGCGTGGGTGAGGTACAGGCGGTGCATCGCCCGGGTCATCCCGACGTAGGCGAGGCGCCGCTCCTCGGCCATCTGCCGTTCGTCGTCCAGGGAGCGGTTGTGGGGCAGGACCCCCTCCTCCATGCCGCCGATGAACACCACGGGGAACTCGAGCCCCTTCGCCGCGTGCAGCGTGATGAGCGTCGCGGCGTCCGCGTCCCGCACGTAGGAGTCCTGGTCGGCGACCAGCGCGGTCTCCTCGAGCAGCCGGTCCAGCGCGTCCTCGGGCGCCAGGTCGGCGTACCGGTCGACCACCTCGCGCAGCTCGAGCAGGTTCGCCCAGCGTTCCTCGCCCTCGGCCGTGCCGTCGTGGAGCATCGCCCGGTAGCCCGACTGCTCCAGCACCTCGTCGAGCAGCTGGGGGAGCGGCAGGATCCCCACCCGGGCCCGCAGGCGCCCGACCAGCCCGCCGAAATCCGAGAGCGCGTTCTTCGCCCGGGCGACCAGCAGCGGCGACTCCGCGGCGGCGAGGACCCCCTCCCACACGCTCCCGTCGCGCGACGCCGCGAGGCGGCGCACTTCCTCGATGGTCTTCTCGCCGATCCCGCGCGGCGGCACGTTGAGGACCCGCTCGAACGCCACCTGGTCGTGGTCGTTGCGCAGCACGCGCAGGTACGCCAGCGCGTCCTTCACCTCGCGGCGCTGGTAGAAGCGCGTGCCTCCCACCAGCTGGTAGCGGAGTCCCCACCGGAGGAACGCCTCCTCGATCGGCCTGCTCTGCGCGTTGGTCCGATACATCACCGCCACGTCCCGCAGCGCGTACCGGCGCTCGTCGCCATCGTCGCCGCGCCACGCGGTGACCGACCCGCCCGACCCGCGACCGTGCACCAGCGCGTCGACCTGCCGGGCGATCCAGTCGGCCTCCTCGTCCTCCGAATCCGCCTCGAAGCGCTCGATCAGCACGCCCTCCGGGTTCTGCGTCCACAGCCGCTTGTCGGTGCGTTCCGCGTTGCGCGAGACGACCGCGTGGGCCGCATCCAGGATCCGCTGCGTGGACCGGTAATTCTGCTCGAGCTTGACCACGGTCACGTCGGGATAGTCGCGCTCGAAGTCCAGGATGTTCCGGAGGTCCGCGCCGCGCCAGCTGTAGATGCTCTGGTCGTCGTCCCCCACCACGGCCAGGTTCCGGTGCCGTGCCGCCAGGTGCCGGATCCAGAGGTACTGTGCGCGGTTGGTGTCCTGGTACTCGTCGACGTGGACGTAGCGCCAGCGCTCCTGGTAGCGCGCCAGCACGTCCGGGGCCTGCTCGAAGAGGCGGAGGCCCTCCAGCAGCAGGTCGTCGAAGTCGAGCGCGTTCGCGTCGTGGAGGCGGGCCTGGTAGCGCCGGAACGCCTTCGCGGCGAGCCGCTCGTGGTACGTGTGCGCGGCCTCCTCGGCATCCTCGGCGCCCACCAGGTCGTTCTTCCAGCGCCCGATCGTGCCGAGGACGGCCTGCGGGCGGGTCTCGCCGGTTCCCGGCAGGTCGAGGTCGCGCAGGACCTGCCGCATCAGCCCGACCTGGTCGTCCTGGTCGTAGATCGTGAAGCGCGGGTCCACGCCGATGGAGGCACCGTCGCGCCGCAGCACCCGCGCGCACAGGGCATGGAACGTGCCCATCGCGACGTCGCGACCGGCCTCGCCGACCAGGCCGAGGATCCGCTCGCGCATCTCGGCGGCGGCCTTGTTGGTGAACGTCACCGCGAGGATGTGCCAGGGGCTCACGCCGCGGACGCCGATGAGGTACGCGACACGGTGCGCGAGCACGCGCGTCTTGCCGGAGCCGGCGCCGGCAAGGATCAGCAGCGGCCCCTCGGCGGTGGAGACGGCGCGCGCCTGCTCGGGGTTGAGGCGTGCCAGGATCTGGGCCTCGATCTCGGCGCGGCGGGGATCGGGGCCGGTCGAAGCTCGCGCGTCGTCGTCGACTGGGGGTGCGCCGGCCGGCCACGGCGGCTCATCGGCACGGGGCCACCGCGCCTCGCCGGGACCGGCCCGGGGCACCTCGCCGGGGCCGGCCCGGGACGCCTCGCCTGCGCCCGGATCGCGGGCGGCTGCCCGCGCGAGTGTCGCCGGCTAGTAGTCCATGTCGTGGTCGTGACCGCCGGCCGCGGCAGGTTCCTTCTTCTCGGGCAGGTCGGTCACGAGAGTCTCGGTGGTGAGCACCATGCCCGCGATCGACGCGGCGTTCTGGAGCGCGGACCGCGTCACCTTGGCGGCGTCCACGATCCCCCTGGCGAACATGTCGCCGTACTCGCCGCGCAGCGCGTCGAAGCCGTGGCCCTTTGCCGCAATGCGGACCGCGGCCACGATCACCGACCCCTCGCCCCCGGCGTTCTCGGCGATCTGCCGGATTGGGGCCTCGAGAGCACGGCGGACGATCGACACGCCGACCTTCTCGTCACCCTCGAGGGTGAGGGAGTCGAGCGCCGGGATGGCCTGCAGCAGCGCCGTGCCGCCGCCGGCGACCAGGCCCTCCTCCACGGCCGCCCGGGTCGTCGAGAGCGCGTCCTCGATG
>DAIDTV010000128.1 GCA_027457005.1 Chloroflexota bacterium | reverse complement strand
ACGACGCGAGGATGACGCGGTGGCCGTTCGTCGTCCTGGCCACCCGCGCTGTTACACCAACTCTAGGGACTCGACCGTCCCGGGCCGTTCAGCCGGCCGCTTCACCACTCAGCGGGTCAACGAACTTGTGACGTACCGGTACACTTCGTCCTGTGACTGGAACTCGGACCCGACGGCGCATCGTCGTTGATCAATCGGAGTTGGCCCAACAGATCGGCTCTCGCCTCCGGACGGCCCGGCTGGCGGCGCGGCTCACCCAGCAGCAGCTGGCGTCTCCCCGCTATACCAAGGCCTACGTCAGCGCCCTCGAGAACGGCCTGTCCAGGCCGTCGATGGCCGCGCTGACCTTCTTCGCCGAGCGCCTGGGGCTATCGGCCGAGCGGTTCCTCGGCGACGGCCCGACCGGTTGGGCGCGCCTCGAGGCAGACCTCGCGGCGGCATCGCGTCACTGGCAGGAGGCCGCCGACGCGTACGGGACGCTGCTCACGACCACCGACGCGCCGTTGCAGCGCGCCGAGGTCCTGCTCGGACTGTCCGAGGCGCTGGTGGGGCTGGATCGTGGCCCCGAGGCCGTGGCGGCGGCCGGCGAGGCCGCGCAGGTGTTCGCCTCGCTCGGGCACCCGGTACGGGCTGCCCGCGCACGGTACTGGCTGGCCCTGGGCGAATACGCGCAGGGCGACGCGGTTGAAGGGACCGCGATGCTGAAGGCCCTGCTCGACGAGGTCCGCGATGGGGCCAGCGTGGCCCCCGATTTTGAGCTGCGGATCGTGATGGCCCTCGCGACCGCGGCATCCCGTTCGGGCGACCACGCCACGGCAGTGGCCTACCTTGACGAGGTCCGGTCGCTCGCGGACCGCCTGGACGACCAGCACTGGGCCGTCTTCTACAACGAGCTGGCACTCCACCGCCGGGAGGCGGGAGACTACGACGGCGCGACCAGGGCGGCGATGGCGAGCTCGACGTTGTACCGGGCGGCTGGTACGGACTTCGACCTCGCCGGGCTCGAGAACGATCTGGCCCTGTCCAACCTGGCGCTCGAGCACGTGGATCGGGCCGAGGAGCTGGCAGCCAGCGCCCGTGCCCGGTTCGAACGCCTTGGCGATGACCGGTGGCTGGCCGACGTGCTCGACACGCAGGCGCGCATTGCGCTGGCGCGGGGCGCCCAGGCCGACGGCATGCGCCTGGCACGCGAGGCGCTCGACCTTGCCGAGCGGACCGCGAACACGCAGGCCGAGATCGACGCGCTCGTGACCCTCGCGCGCGCGGATGCCGCCGAGGGACAGCGCGCCGCCTCGCTCGGGCTGTACGAGCGGGCCGCCGACCTGGCCCGGCGGACCGGTTCATCCGCTCGACTCCGCGAGGTGCTCGGGGAATGGGCCGAGCGGCTCGCGGACGCCGGGGAGCACGAGCGCGCGTTCGAGCTGATGCGGGAGGCACTGAAGGGCCAGTAGGAGCGGCTGCTGACGGGACCGGCAGGGAACGCTCCGGCTCGATACTGCCGTCCGTGGATCACGCCGATCACGTCCGGCTGCTCCGCGACGGCGTGCTGGGCGTGGGGCCTGCCTGGGCGGATCTCGGTTCCGGCACCGGGGCGTTCACCCTGGCGCTGGCCGATATCCTGGGCCCTGCCGGCGTCATACACTCCGTCGACCTGGACGCCGGGGCACTGCGGGAGCAGGCGCGGCGCATGCGCGAGCGTTTCCCGCGCGTGTCGCTGCACCAGGTCGCCGGCGACTTCACCCGGCCGCTGCCGCTGGCCACGCTCGACGGGGTCGTGATGGCGAACTCGCTCCACTTCCAGCGGGACAAGGCTCCCGTGCTCGCCCTGGTGCGTGGCTACCTTCGCGACGGCGGACGCCTGGTGCTGGTCGAGTACGACACGGACCGGGGCAATCCGTGGGTGCCATTCCCGCTCTCGCACGAAACGTGGGTCGACGTCGCAACCCGCGCCGGGTTCCGGGACATTCGCCTTCTGGCGACCGTCCCTAGCCGCTTCCTCGGCGCGATCTACTCGGCGGTGAGCGTCCGGTAGCGACGGGCTCACGCCGCGGGCGTTGACCGCCTGGGTAGCGCCGGCGCTAGCCGGCCCGCATGCGGCGAAGCAGCCCCGTGTCCGGATCGCCGGCGGCTCGCGGCCAGGGCGTGCGGGTCAGAGGCGTCGGCTCCGGCTCGACCTGCAACGCGGGCTCGGGCTCGGGCTCGGGGTCCAGCATCTCGCCCTCGGCGACCTGTTCCGCGCCGGTGGCTGGCTCGGTCTCGGCCTGGGCAGCCAGATCGGTGCCGGCGTCGACCTCGGCAACCGGTTCGACGTCGGGGGCCGGTTCGGCCGGGGCGATCGGCTCGGCGCGCGCTGCCCGATCCGCCCTGGCCCGCGCGGCCGACTCCGCCCTGGCGACGGGCTCCACTCGGGTCCCCGAGGCGACCCGCTGCTCCTGGAGATCAGCCAGCTCCTGGACCAGTGCGAGCTGACGACGGACGATCTCTCGATCTCGCTCGAGCGCCTCGAGCGAGATCGTGATCGCTTCGTCCTGCTCCTGCAGCTGCGCCCTGATCGCGTTCAACGGTTCGATCGAGTCCACGCGCAAACGCTAGATCGCGTGCCTCTCGGATACAACGGCTGGCGCATGAACGATTGGGCCGTCGCGTTCCGGCATTGGTACCGGGTCGCCGGCACCCGGGTGAGCTTCCGCTCGCCACCCGCTCGACGTAGCCTTGCGCCATGACCCCGCCCGACAAGCTGATCGTCACCTGGGACGCCCTCGAGCGGCTGGTGGAGCAGCTGGCGGAACAGGTCGCCGGGGAGTACGACGTGATGCTGGCCATCACCCGCGGCGCGCTGGTACCGGCCGGGATGCTCGCCTATCGGCTGGGCATCCGCAACATCATCGTGGCGGCAGTGGCCTATTACGACGACGAGGGACGCCCGGCGGACCAGCCCTCGTTCCTCCAGTTCCCCGCCGATCCCCTGCTGCACGACCGGCGGGTGCTGATCGTCGACGAGGTGTGGGACACGGGCTCGACGATCCAGGCGGTGATCGATCGGGTGCGCCTGGCCGGGGGAAAGCCCACCACGGCGGTGCTCCATTACAAGCCGGGTCGCTCGCGGGTTCCCGCCGTGCCGGACCACTACGTCGTCGCCACGGACGCCTGGGTGGTGTACCCGTTCAAGTCGGGCCGCTGACGGGCGCGGGGCGCGCTGGGTTGTGGCGCCGGTGACGGGCGCTGGGCGCGCCGAGGGGTCGGGCCGCGGAGGGGTCGGGCGCGCCGGCCATCCGCCAGCGGAACCAGGGCCTACAGCTAGCCGACGCGGCCGCAGCGAGCCGGCCGCAATATCCTCCAAGGCGATCACGCCGGGGACTGGCGGACGACAAGCGTGCTCGGACACGGATACGAGCCCGGGCGGCGGACCCTGGAAGTGCGGCCCTCCGCGTCGGGCGAGCGTGGCGCTGGCGCGGTACACACGGATCCGCCTGCGCCAGGCGCGTGCCGGCCCCCGGGAGGCGGTCGAGGGCACGCCGCGGCAGGCCTTGCGGCCATCCAGGCGCGTGCCTGATCGCCCTGGGGGATATCGAGATGCCCGCAGGCAGCAAGGGCCCGGGGAATCCGGAGGGGCCCCGGGGAATCCGGAAGAAACCCGGGGAATTCGGACGGACCCCGGGGAATCCGCAAGGCTCCCGGGGAATTCGGAAGGACCCCGGGGAAATTCGGGCCGCCGGTGACCCTACTCCCCGCCCAGGAAGCGCACTGCCACCGCCGCGTGGAGGGCCGCGCCGAGCGCCATGGAGGGCTCGTCGAAGACCACCCGGTTCGAGTGGTTCTGTGGGGCGGTCGCCTCGTCGATATCGGCCGGTCGTGCGCCCAACTGCACGATCGCCCCGGGGACCCGCTGCAGCACGTACGAGAAGTCCTCAGCGCCCATCAGCGGCGCGGCCAGCTCGCCCACGCAGTCGGGCCCCACCAGCGCGCGTGCCTCGTCGCCGACCAGGTCGACGAACGACGGCGCGTTCATGGTCACCCCGTAGCCCGGCACGATCTCCAGTTCGCCTGTGGCACCGTGCGCGGCGCAGATCCCCGCCACCACCCGCCGGACGCCCTCGTGCACACTTGCGCGGGTCGCCTCCGACACCGTCCGGATCGTGCCCTCCAGGGCGGCCGTCTCCGGGATGATGTTGTCGCGGGTGCCGGCCGTGACGTGCCCGACCGTCAGCACCGCCGGGTCGAACACGTCGACCGTGCGGGTGATCATGGTCTGCAGGGCCAGGATGATCTCGGCCAGCACCGGGACCGGGTCGAGCGAGAGGTGGGGGGTGGACGCGTGCCCGCCCCGCCCGCGCACGGTCAGCCGGATCGTGTCGGCCGCCGCGTAGGTCGCGCCCGCTCGCATGTGGACGGTACCCGCCGGGTAGCGGGTGCCGATGTGGATCGCGAACGCGGCCTCCACCGGCGTGGGAGCCGACTCAAGCAGCCCCTCCTCGAGCATGTAGCGCGCGCCGTGCCAGCCCTCCTCGCCGGGCTGGAACATCAGCAGGACGTTGCCGGTGAGCCGGTCGCGGCGCTGCAGGAGCAGCCTGGCCGCGCCGAGCAGCATCGACACGTGGGTGTCGTGCCCGCAGGCGTGCATCGTGTCGCCCGTCTCCGACGCGAATTCGAGCCCGGTGTCCTCGTGGAGCGGCAGACCGTCCATGTCGCCGCGCAGCAGGATCGTGGGCCCGGGCCTCGCGCCCTCGATCTCGGCCGTGACCGACCCGACCGACCGGCCACGCCGGGGCGCCAGGCCGAGCCGGTCGAGTTCGGCCACCACGACCGACTGGGTGTACGGCAGCTGCAGCCCGACCTCAGGCTTCCGGTGCAGGGTGCGCCGGACGGCCACGATGTCGGGAAGGATGGAGCTGGCGTCGGTGAGGAGGGTGGGGGATGTCATGCGGGGAGTATGCGACGGGTCAGGCCTCCGGCGTGACGTCCCAGATCGCCGCGTCCACTACCGCCTTCAGCAGGGTCAGGCTCCAATCGGCCTTCGGATCGGGGTCCCTGAACTGCATGGCCTCGCGCCACACCTGCGAGTACGCGCTGTCGGGATCCTTCTGGGCCGCCGAGGCCGTGTCGAGGGCGGCGTAGGAGTCCAGGCCCTCGAGCAGGCGGTACGCGCCGGCACTCTTCTCGGACGTGAAGACGGCCCCGAACATCCCGATGTACGACATCCCGGGAGGGTAGGCG
>DAIDTV010000127.1 GCA_027457005.1 Chloroflexota bacterium | reverse complement strand
GCGTCGAACCGCCGTTGCCGGCCATCTCCTCGGTCTGCCCGGCGTCAGCGCCGCGCCGATGTTCGGCAGTACCGGCCTCCGGTACGGCGACCGCTTCTTCGCGTTCGTGGGACGCGACGGACGGCTCGTCGTGAAGCTTCCGGCGGACCAGGCCGCGCACCTCGTCGCGACCCATGCCGGCACTCCCGTGCGGGCGGGCCGCCACGCGACGCGCGAGTGGCTCAGCGTCCCGTGGCCGGACGAGCGCGGAGCCGAGCGATGGGGCGCGCTCGTTGACGACGCGTACCGGAATGCCGCGGATCGGCAGCAGTCGGGAGGCACCGCACGCGACTAGCCCGCCGAGGCCGGCGTGGGCGGCGGCCCGATGTCGGAGCGCTGCGCGAGGCGCGCGTGCTAGACTGCGCCACGCCGCCGGGCTCCCCGGCGGAGTCCGTGCGTCCGCATGGGCATCACACACACGCGCCGTTCCCCGCGGCGGTGTCGTCCGGCGCTTCCACCGGCGATCCGCGGGCCAAGGCGCGTGGAGGTCGCAACCCAGCAGGAGGAATTCATGGCAGCCGTCTCGATGCGCCAGCTCCTGGAGGCCGGGGTTCACTTCGGCCACCAGACCCGGCGCTGGAACCCCAAGATGCGCCCGTACATCTTCGCGGAGCGCAACGGGATCCACATCATCGATCTCGCGCAGACGGTCCAGCGGCTCGATGAGGCGCTGGACTTCGTCCACCAGACCGCCGCGCGCGGGGAAGGCATCCTCTTCGTCGGCACCAAGAAGCAGGCCCAGGAGCCGATCGCCGAGGAGGCCGCTCGCGCGGGCATGCCCTACGTCAACCAGCGCTGGCTGGGCGGCATGCTCACCAACTTCGTCACGATCCGGAAGCGCCTCGCGCTCCTGGACCAGCTGGAGGCCCGCCAGGCCAACGGCGACTTCGACCGCCTGACCAAGAAGGAGGCCGCGAAGCTCGTCGAGCAGATGACGCGGCTGCAGCGCACGCTCGGGGGCATGCGCCGCATGAAGCGGCTGCCAGGCGCGGTCTTCGTGGTCGATCCCCACCGCGAACACATCGCGGTGACCGAGGCGCGCAAGCTCGAGATCCCCGTGATCGGCACCGGCGACACCAACGTCGACCCCGACGAGCTCGACTACATCATCCCGGCCAACGACGACGCGATCCGGGCGATCCGCCTCCTGTGCGGCCTCGTCGCCGACGCGGCCGTGGCCGGCCAGCACGACCGCGCGTCGCGCGCCGAGGTCGAGCCGGAGGTGCAGGCGGTGCCGGTGGAGGAGGCCGGATCCGACGAGCTCCTGAGCGCCATGGCCGCCGGCGGCACGCTGACCTTCGAGCCCGAACCGGACGAGGACGAGCTGCTGCCGGGCCGTGCGGCCCCCGCCCCGGCGCCGAGGCCTCGTCACGCGGCCGCGGCGGCCGAGGAGGAGCCCGTGGTGGCCGAGGAGGAGCCGGCGGCAGCCGAGACCCCCGCGCTCGACGCCTGATCGTTCGACGATACGAAGGGACCACGTACACGCATGGCTGAGCAGGTGCAGATCAAGGCCGAGACCGTCAAGGACCTCCGCGAACGGACCGGCGCCGGGTTCATGGACTGCAAGCGCGCGCTCGAGGAGACGGGCGGCGACTTCGACCGCGCCATCGCCATCCTGCGCGAGCGGGGCCTGGCCGCGGCGCAGAAGAAGGCCGGGCGGGAGGCGCGCGAGGGACAGGTCGCCAGCTACATCCATCCCGGCGGGCGGGTCGGCGTGCTGATCGAGGTCAATTGCGAGACCGACTTCGTGGCGCGCACCGACGAGTTCCAGAAGCTCGTTCGGGACCTCGCGATGCAGGTCGCCGGGCTCGCTCCCCTCTACGCCACCGTCGAGTCGATCCCCGCCGAGGTGCTCGAGGCGAAGCGCGCGGAGCTGCTGGCGGACGAGGCCCTCCAGAAGAAGCCCGAGCACATCCGTGGCCAGATCGTGGACGGGCAGCTGAGGAAGTGGTACACGCAGGTGGTGCTGACCGAGCAGCCGTTCCGCGACACCGACATCACCGTTGGGCAGCTCCTGATCGACGCGATCGCGAAGATCGGCGAGAACATCCGGGTGCGCAGGTTCGCGCGGTACCAGCTGGGCGAAGAACTGTGACGGAAGCCGACGCCAGGGCGTCGACCGCGGTCGGAGGCCAGGAGGGCCGCCCCCGGTATCACCGCATCCTCCTGAAGCTCTCCGGGGAGGCGCTCCTCGGCGACCGATCGTACGGCGTGGACCCGGCGTTCTGCACCTTCATCGCCAGGCAACTCGTCGAGGTGCATGCGCTCGGGATCCAGGTCGCGATCGTCGTGGGCGGCGGCAACATCTTCCGCGGGCTCGCCGCCGCGGCCAAGGGCATGGACCGCGCCACGGGCGACTACATCGGCATGCTCGCCACGGTGATGAACGCGCTGGCGCTCCAGGACGCGCTGGAGAAGGAGCACCTCGACACCCGCGTGATGAGCGCGCTGGCCATGAACGAGGTCGCCGAGCCGTACATCCGGCGCCGGGCCGTGCGCCACCTGGAGAAGGGGCGCGTGGTGATCCTGGCGGCCGGCACCGGCAACCCCTACTTCACCACCGACACGGCGGCGGCCCTGCGCGCGGTCGAGATCGACGCCGAGGTGATCCTGAAGGCGACCAGGGTCGACGGTGTCTACGACGCCGACCCGCTGCTGCACCCCGGCGCGCGTCGGTACGAGCGGCTGACCTACGTCGACGTCCTCACCGAGCGCCTGCAGGTGCTCGACGCGACCGCCGTCTCGCTCTGCATGGAGAACGACCTCCCCATCATCGTCTTCGACCTCAACCGGCCGGACAACATCCGCAACGTCGCGCTCGGCGAGCCGGTCGGCACGATCATCAGTGGAGGTGGCAGCGCATGAGCAGCCAGGCCCTGGCCACCGCCGAGCCGAAGATGGCCCGCGCGGTCGACGTCATGGTCCGCGACTTCCAGGCCGTCCGAACCGGTCGCGCCTCGACCGCCCTGGTCGAGCGCCTGACGGTGGAGTACTACGGCACGCCCACGCCGCTGAACCAGCTGGCGGGGATCAGCGTTCCCGAGGCCCACTCGATCGTGATCCAGCCGTGGGATCGCGCGGCGCTCGGCGCCATCGAGAAGGCGATCCAGAAGAGCGACCTGGGGCTCACCCCGAACGTCGACGGGTCCGTGGTCCGGCTGAACATCCCGCAGCTCACCGAGGAGCGCAGGCGCGACCTGGTGAAGCAGGTCCACAAGCGGATGGAGGAGGCGCGGGTGGAGATCCGCAACCTCCGGCGCGAGGCCGCCGACGAACTCAAGCGGGAGGAACACGACGGCGAGATCAGCGTCGACGAGAGCCGCCGCGAGCACGAACAGCTCCAGAAGCTGACCGACCGGTACATCGATGAGGTGGACCGGAACGGCAAGGCCAAGGAGCAGGAGGTCCTGGCGGTCTAGATGGAGGCGACGGACGTCCCTCGCCACGTGGCGATCATCATGGACGGCAACCGTCGCTGGGCGCGCGCCCATGGCGTCACGGAGGCCGAGGGACACGCGGCGGGGGTGCGTGCCATCCGTCCGCTGCTGCACCGCGCGGTGGAGCGCGGGGTCGGCGTCCTCTCGCTCTACGCGTTCAGCCGTGAGAACTGGGCCCGCTCCGCCGAGGAGGTCCGGACCCTCTTCGAGCTGCTCCAGTCGGCGATCCGCGACGAGACGGCGGAGCTGCGCGCGCAGGGGGTGCGTGTGCGGCTCCTCGGGCGCCTCGACGAGCTGCCGGAGGAGACGCGGGCATCCATCCTGGGCGGGCTCGACGCGACCCGCGAGGGCGACCGGCTGCTGCTGAACGTGGCCTTCAACTACTCGGGGAGGTCGGAGATCGCGGACGCCGCCCGTCGCTGCGTCGAGGACGGCCTGGCGCCGGAACAGGTCGACGAGGCGGCGATCGAGGCACGGCTCTACACGGCGGGGGTGCCGGATCCCGACCTGCTGATCCGGACCGCCGGCGAGGCCCGCCTGAGCAACTTCCTGATCTGGCAGGCGGCGTACGCGGAGCTGTATTTCTCCGATCTGGCCTGGCCGGACTTCGGCCCGGACGCGTTCGACGAGGCGCTCGCCGAGTACGCCCGGCGGACCCGGCGTTTCGGGCGCTGAGGCGCGCGTGCTGCGGCAGCGCCTCGCCAGCGCCGCGATCCTCGTCCCGGTCGTCGTCGCGGTCTTCCTGCTGGGGCGCCCCTGGATCGACGCGTTGCTGGTGGCCGTCGGGGCGCTCGCGGCCTGGGAGACGTTCGCCCTGCTGCGCGCGGCCGGGTATCGGGGGCTCGCCCGGTACGGCACCGTGCTGGCGGCAGGGCTCGTGCTCGCCGGGAGCGCACCCGCGAACTGGCCGGGCGGCCCGTCCGGATCGGTGGCCGGACCCGGCCTGGGCCTGCTCGCGCTCGGCTCCATGCTGGCGGGTGCCGCGGCCTTCTCGTTCCCGGAGCCGCGCGACGGGCTCGGGGCGTGGGTCGCGACCGCGTTCGGCGCGGGGTACGTCGGGCTGCTGGGGTTTGCGGCCCGGCTCCTGGTATTCGCGCCGGCGATCCCGGCGGGCGCCGCGCTGGCGGGACTCGACGGCGACCGGGGGTGGCTGCTGGTGCTGATCGGGGGGGTCTGGTCGTACTACTCGTTCGCCTACGCGTTCGGGCGCGCGTTCGGGCGGCGCCGATTCCTCCAGCACATCTCGCCGTCCAAGACGTACGCGGGACTGTTCGGGGGGCTGGCCGGTGCGGTCGTCGTGAGCGGCTTCATCCTGGGCGGGCTCGGCCGTTCGCCGCTCGAGGGCGTGCCGGTCGGGCTGCTGGTCGGGCTCGCGGCGCAGGCCGGCGACCTGGCGGAGTCGATGCTGAAGCGCGCGGCCGGGGCCAAGGATTCGGGCCACCTGATCCCGGGACACGGCGGGATGCTGGACCGGATCGACTCGTTCCTGTTCGCGGCGCCGGTGCTGGCGGGGTATCTGGCGCTGGTGGCCCGGTGATCCGGCGGGCCGCGGCCGGTCCGTCGCGGGCCGGCGAGGCGGACGATCGGCTGCAGGCGGACGATCGTCAGCAGGCGGGCCGGCTGCCGCGTGGTCGCCCGGGGGCCGATCGACCGCGGGTCCGGGTGGCGCTCCTCGTCTCCACCTGCTCCATCGGCCGGCAGGCTGTCGAGGGGCTGGCCGGCCTCCGGGAGCGCTTCGAGGTGGTGGCGCTGGCGACGGG
>DAIDTV010000126.1 GCA_027457005.1 Chloroflexota bacterium | reverse complement strand
CCTTTTCGATTCCGGGACTGGAGCGCGGACGTCGGCCGACACCTGTCCGGCTCCGGCGCCGCCACTGACTGACCCTCAGGTCCGGCCCGCCGCCGCCCTCACCGGCCCTCGGATCCTGCAGAACTTGCACCAGCAGAACGCTATGTCGGGTCCTGGGCCTGACGTCGGCGCCAGGGCACGTTCGCGTGCCATGCCGTGAGCACGACGGGGCGCCCTGCCCGGCGCCCGAGCCCCTGCGAATGGACGGGTATCGGACTTAACGTGCCACCCACGCAAGAATTGCAGGATGGCGGGGGATTGCGTGGCCCTCCGGGGCGATCGCGCGGCCCTCCGGGACGGTCGCTCCCGCGGATCGTGGGTCCAGCGGCCGCCGTGGCGGCGGCGCAGTGCCGCGATGGGGCCGCGGGGAACCAGGAATCCTGACCGGGGCTGACAGGATCGCGTGGCATGATTTGCCGGTGATCGACGTCATTCCACCGGAGGCACTGCTGGCCGCGTATCCGCAGCCGATGCGCGAGATCGCCGAGACGTTCCGCGGCATCGTGCGTCGCGCGCTGCCGGACGCGATCGAGCGCGTGCGCCCGGGCTGGCGGGTCCTGGGCTACGACGTGCGGGCCGGAAGTCTCCTCGAGCCCGGGGCGGTGACGCCTGGCCCCGACCCCGTTCCAGGCGGTGGCGGCGCCCCCCTCGTTCGCCGGGTGCCCTCTGCCGGACGCACGCCCCCCGTCGGCCGCACACCCCCGGCGGGCCGCCCGTCCGTGCGCCGCCGCGCCGCGTACTTCTGCTGGATCATGCCGGAGCCGGTGCACGTCCACTTGGGATTCGTGTACGGGATCCTGATGGACGATCCGGACCGGCTGCTGGAGGGGAGGATTCCCCGGGCGCGCTGGGTCACGAGAGTCCCGGGCGAGGACATCGACGAGGCGCGGCTGGCCTGGCTGGTGCGCGAAGCGGCGCGGGTGGCCCTGCTCTCGCCCGCGGAACGGCTGGCGGCCTCGTTCGACCGGGAACTGCGGGGCCGGCCGGGGGACTGACGCAGGCTCGCGGCCGGCGATGCCGGCGTGCGCTTCCATGCCGGCGCGCACCGCGTGGCCGGCGCGCACCGATGCCGGCGCGCACCAGGCGCCGGCCCCGGGCACCCGGTGCCGCGGCGGGGCCGCGAGAGTTCCACGGCCGCCGTCGGAGTGTCACCCTCGGGGGTGTCCCCCGGCGACCCGGACCCGATCCCGTACCGATCCTACGGTCGCGACAGCTCGTCGATCGCCCGGGCCAGGAACACCCGCACGGCCTGCCGCCCTGCCGGATCGAGCCCCGCAAGCGCGCGCTCGATGGCCTCCGCCTGCCATCGGTAGGCTCCCTCGGCGACATCGCGCGCGGCGGCTGCCAGGCGGACGTGCACCACGCGCCGGTCGTGCGGGTCCGTGATGCGCTCCGCGAACCCGGTCGACACGAGCTCGTCGACCACCCGGGTCGCCCAGCCCGCGGACATCCCCAGCGCCGACGCAAGCTCGCCCATGGTCAGCTGGCCGCGCTGGTAGAGCTCGATTGACGCCCGGATCGCCGGCCGCGAAACCCGGGGGCCATCTAACCCGTGGCCATGCCCCGAACCGGGATCGAGATGCACCGAACCGGCAGCCGCATGCCCCGCGTGGATGAGCTCCAGCACGAGCCGGCTCGTCTCGCGGACCTCGTCCGCAGGGGAGGGCGGCGCGATGGAATGGGACACCGGCGCGGTGGAATTGGACGCCGGCGCGATGGAATCGGATGCCGGCGCGGTCGAATCGGGATCGCGTGCGGAGCTCACGGCAACATAGTATCGTGACGAAACGGTTTCTACCATGAAGGAGTCAGGGTGACGGACGGGGCAACCGGGCTGTCGAGGCCGCAGGACGACGCCTCCGGCGCCTCCATGCACGCGTCGGGCCCGGGCCGCTGGCTCGGCCTCGCGATGCTGAGCCTGGGCGTGGCAATGATCATCGTCGACGCGACGATCGTGAACGTCGCGGTCCCGTCGATCATCCGCGAGCTCAAGCTCGACTCGACCACGGCGGAGTGGATCAACACGATCTACGCGCTGGTCTTCGCGGCCCTGCTGATCACGCTCGGCCGGATCGGCGACGTCTGGGGCCGGCGGCGGCTCTACCTGGTCGGCCTGGTGCTGTTCATCGGCGCGTCCGTGCTGGCGGGGGCGGCGCCCAGCGGAGAGCTGCTGCTCGGCGCCCGCGTGCTCCAGGGCGTCGGCGGGGCGATGATCCTGCCCGCCACGCAGTCGATCCTGAACACCAACTTCCGGGGGCGGGACCGGGCGATCGCGTTCGGGATCTGGGGAGCCGTGATCGGGGGCGTGGCGGCGGTCGGACCGCTGCTCGGCGGCTGGCTGACCACGAACCTGAGCTGGCGCTGGGCGTTCTACATCAACCTGCCGGTCGGGCTGGTCGCGATCGCCGGGACGCTGGCGTACATCGGCGAGTCGAGGGACGAGGGGGCGACGCCGGGATTCGACCTGCCCGGATTCCTGCTGGTGACGCTCGGGCTGGGCGGCGTCGTGTTCGGGTTGATCGAGGGGCGCAACTACGGGTGGTGGTCGCCCAACCACGTCTTCGCCGTCGGCGGGTGGACCTGGCCGCTGGCGACGCTCTCCGTGATCCCCGTCGCGATCGGGCTCGGGCTGCTGGGCCTGGTGCTCTTCGTTGCCGTCGAGACGATCCGCAAGCGCCGCGGCGACTTCATCCTGTTCGATTTCAGTCTGTGGCGCTATCACGGGTTCCGCTACGGGAACCTCGCGGGCACGATCGTCGCGCTCGGCGAGTTCGGGCTGCTCTTCGCGCTGCCGCTGTTCCTGCAGGCGGTGCTGGGGTACTCGGCCTTCGACACCGGGCTCGTCTTCATGGCGCTGGCGATCGGCGCCTTCTTCGCGGCGCCGCTGGCCGCCACGCTGGCCCATCGGTTCGGCAACCGGTGGGTGGTCACGGCGGGCATGAGCCTGGAGGCGGTGGGGATCGTGGCCACGTCCCTCCTGCTGTCGACGAGCGTCTCCGGGTTTCTCCTGGCGCCCCCGCTCTTCGTCTACGGACTGGGAGTGGGGTTCGCCACGGCCCAGCTGACCAGCCTGGTGCTCTCGGACGTCCCGCCGGAACGCTCGGGGATCGCGTCCGGTGCCAACTCCACCCTCCGCCAGGTGGGTTCGGCGCTGGGGATCGCGATCCTGGGGACCGTCCTCTTCTCGACGCTGGTGGGCGGGACCCGGACCAACCTGGACAGGGCGCTCCCGGCGGTGCCGGCGGTCTGCCGCGAGACGGTCGCGTCGCTGGTGGCCGCGTCGGCCGGCCAGATCCTGCCGGCCCTCCGGAACCCGGCGCAGTCGAGCGCAGACCAGGCCGCATTTGCCGGGTCGCTCACGCCCGCCGAGGCGGCCTGCTTCCGCGATCCGGCGTTCCTGTCGTCGATTCCGCGGCTGGCCGCTCCGATCCAGTCGGCCTTCGTGGACGCCGCGCGCCTGACGGGCTTCTTCGCCGCCGGCTTCGTGCTGCTGGGGGTCCTCTTCTCGCTGCTGCTGCCGTCGGGGCGCATGCAGCCGGCCGGGGAAGCGCGGCAACCGGCGCGGACGGCCGAGCTCTCGGAGGGTGCCTGACGCCCGGGCGGGGAGCCGAACGGGCGGCTACGGTTCGAACGCGATGTCGTCCAGGAATGCCTGACCCGATCCGTCGAACCGGAACACGATCGAGTCGAGCGCGGCCGGATCCAGGTCACCCAGCCCGAACGCGGTCAGCGGCACCCGGTAGGTCTGAAGGAAGGGCTCCGCCGGCGAGACGTGCTTCTCGGCCGGCAGGTACCGGTCGCCCAGCCCGGCGACCTTCCAGATCTCCGTGGGCAGGAGCGGCCGCGGAGGAGACACGTCACTCAGCCGAAGCGCGGCGGTCCGCCCGTCGGTGGTTCGCACTTCGAGCACGGGGTCGACGGTGGTCGGCAGGCCGGCGGTGCCCGGCGCGCCCGGGCTGGCGGGAGTGTCGAGGCCGGCGGGTGTGCCCGTGCCGGCCAACGTGCCCGGGCCGGCCGCCAGATCGACGCTGGCGGGTGCGCCGCCGGCGGGAGCCAGCTCGAACACCAGCGAACCTGCCGCTCCGGCCTGCACTGCCACCCCGGGGTCGACGGTCACGCGATACGTGGCGGGGCCCGCCCAGCGCAGCCAGGCCGCGGCGTCGCCCTGCTGCGTCCCGTCGCGCAGGCCTGGGTCGCCCCAGCCGGTCGCGGCGAAGCCGTCCGCCTGTCCGTAGGTGGGCATCTCGACCTGCAAGGTGAAGTCGGCCAGCACCGTGCGTGCCGACGACTGCCAGTGCGTCTCGACCACGTCGTCCGGCAGCCACGCGCGCCCCACGCGCGGGTCGCGGAAGAACGCGTCGTAGGCCGTCTGGCCTTGCAGCGAGCGGAAGAGGAACGCCCCGATCGTCGTCTTCGCCAGCCGCTGCTGGTCGTGGACCGAGAGCATGGAGCCGCGGTCGAGCATCCACGACGTGAGCAGCCCGGCGTCGCCGATGTCCCACACGCTGTTGAAGCGGCCGTGGTTCGCGCGCTCACTGTAGAGCGCCACTTTCAGGTGGTTGGCGTCCCGCTCGAATGTAAGGCGGTGGTACGCGGCGAGGCCGCTGAACCCCGGCAGGTCGCCGTCGTGCGCGCCTTGGAGGACGAGGTAGTCCAGGTCCCGGAGCGAGATCGGCGCCCCGGCCCCGCTGTACATGCCGTCGGACGGCGCGATGGCGACCACGGCCCGGATCCCGAGTCCCTGCGGCGTGGCGGGCAGACCCGGGACCGGCAGACCGTCGACCTCGAGCATCGCGGCAGCTTCCGCCGACTCTCCTCCCCGGGAATGCCCGACCAGGGCGATGCGTTGGAGGTCGACCCGGCCGGCCAGGGGATGCCCCGGCTGGGCGTTCCACCCCCCGAACAGGTCGGCGTGGCGCAGCAGCATCCAGGCCCGCACCGGCATCTCGAGGCCGGCGTAGTCGAAGAGGGCGTCGCCGTTCAGGAAGTTCTCGTCGACCGACGCGGCGATCATGCCGTGGCTCGCCAGGTGCTCGCCGAGGTACGCGTATCCCGGATCGGAGTAGTCCTCGGCGTCATGGTTGCCGTGGACGATCAGCACGAGCGGCAGCGGTCCGGCCGCGTCCGCGGGATACCAGACCAGCGCATTCAGCGGCAGGTGCGCGGTGTCGAACCCCCAGTAGCAACGCTCGTATGAAT
>DAIDTV010000125.1 GCA_027457005.1 Chloroflexota bacterium | reverse complement strand
CGACGAGCGCAGGGCGAAGATGCCCCATCCCGGCAGCCCGAACGGGGCGACGGCCACCCCCCGCAGGCCGAGCGCGAGCAGCGGCGCCCGGCGGGCCCATCCGTCGAGCTGGTCGAGGCGGGCCGTCCCCCAGGCCCCCGCCAGGGCCAGGGTCCACGCGGCGCACGCGGTCCGCGCCACGGCGTTCGCGGGCAGCCACGTGGTGGCGGCGGCCGGCCCGGCCGGGGCGGACGTTGCCAGCGCCAGCAGGGCCAGCCCCGCGTCGCCGATCAGCGTGTAGGCGAGGACGTGCCGGAGGTCGCCGTGGAGCGTGGCGACGATCGCGCCCCCCACCACGGTCACGAGCGCGACGACGGCGATCAGGGCGCGGACCTCGCCCAGGAGGGGGGTGCCGGCGACGCCGCCGAAGGCGATGGCCGGCGCGAGCACGCGCTGCTCCCAGGCGACGGCCGCCAGCGCGAACGCCGCAGGCAGCCAGACCGCGCGTGCCGCCACCAGCGCGATCGGCCCCGACACCGCGGCGCGCGCGACGATCGTGTGCAAGGGCATCGCGCCCAGGAAGAGCCCGACCGCGCCGGCGACGAGCAGGAGCGCGGTCGCCACGCCGGTGGGGTCGGCTGCCACGGGCCCGGACGGTCCCAGGAGCCACGCCATGCCCACCAGCCCGAGGCCCCCGGCGACCGTCGCCACGCGGAGCGCCCGCCTCGCCATCCTGGCGCCGGCTGCCTCCGGCGCGCCATCGGTCCCGGCAGCCAGGATCGGCGCCAGCACGATTGCGGCGGCGGTGACGAGCGCAATCGCGATCGGCGGACCGTCGGTGCCGGCGGTCTGGAACTGCGCGCTGGTGCCCGACGGAGGGGCCATCAGCGAGCCGTTCAGCGCCGCGAGGCCGGCCGCCAGCGCCGCGACGACGACCACCATCGCGGCCGGCACGCGCGGGCCCGTGGACCGGACCGCGACCGCCACCCCCAGCAGCAGCAGCATGGACGCCGCCGAGCTGGCAACCACGTCCGCGCCGTGCTGACCCAGCGCGAAGGTCGCGCCGCCCATCACGATCGTGGTGAGCGGGGCCGCCACGACCGCGACCACGGCGCACACGCCGAGCCCCACCGCGGCGAGCGCCGGTCCGAGCGCGCGGCGCGCCGTGAGCGACGCCAGACCGGCGCTGACGAGCGCCACGGCGACGAGGATGCCCGCGCTCATGCCATCCGCCCTGCTGCCTTCATCCTCGGCCCCGCCGGGCGCGGGTGCCCCCCGGGGCCACTGCTGAGCGCGGTTCCGGCGCCGCGGACGGGCGCGGTGCGGGTGCCGCCGCGGCGCGCGGTTCGGGGGCGGCTGGCGCGGCTCCGCGACCCTGGAGATCTGGCACGGCTCCGCGGCCCTGGACATCCTGCAGCAGCACCTCGCGGGAGGCCGCGGCGGCTCCCACGATCGCCAGCCCCAGCGCGACGACCTCCAGCTGACCGGGCGTGCCGGTGAGGGACGCCGCGACCAGGCCGCAGGCATCCAGGAAGAGAACCGTCCCGATCGCAGTTCGGAGCGTGTCGCGGCTGAAGGCGGCCAGCGGGACGGCGGCAAAGGCCACGGCGACCCCGGCCGCGAGCGCGGTGGCCGGCCCGCGCCCGGGACCCGCGATCGGCGCGGCCGCCCACCCGAGTGCGAGCCCGACCAGCACGAAGGCGGCCTCGGCCCACCCTCCGAGCGGCAACGGTGGCAGGAATGCCGGCCCTTCACGCTCGGCCAGCACCAGCAGGTACGTGGCGAGGAGGGCGGTCACCAGCCAGAAGGCCAGCGGCAGCAGCGCCGGCAGGGGGGACAGCGCCAGGGGCGACAGCACCAGGGCCGCGCCCATGGCGAGCACCGCCACCTGCGCGGTTCGCGCCCTCAGGGATGCCGCCACGGCCACCGCGGTGGCGAGGGCACCGACCCCGGCCAGCGCAGGCTCCACGGCCGGGCCCAGGGTCAGGCCGCGCGCGCGAACGCGGCGGAGCGGTCGGCGCCGGGAGCGGCCGGCACGCGCTCGGCGGCCGGGGGACCCTCGGCGCGAGCGCCGGAGGGGAGCGACGAGGGCAGGGGCAGCGGGCTCAGGTCGGGGTAGGTGGGCGTGGCCAGGATCTCGAACGTGCTGAGGGGCCAGTAGCGCAGCCAGGCCCGCCCGATCACGCTCGAGATCGGCACTGGCCCGAACACCCGGGAATCGCTGGAGTCCTCGCGGTGGTCGCCCATCACGAACAGCGTGTTCGCCGGCACCACCCAGTGGCTCTCCCCTCCGATCGGTTCCGTGACCTGCCCGGGGTACACGTACGGCTCGCTGATCTCCTGGCCGTTGATCGACACGTGGCCGTTGCGGAGGTCCACGGTCTCGCCGGGCAGACCGATCACGCGCTTGATGTAGGGGGTCGAGCCGGGCGCCGCGCCGGGCGGCATGAAGACCACGATGTCGCCCCGTTTGTACGGGTCGAACCGTGGCGTGAGCTTGTCGACCAGCACGTACTGGTGCGGCAGCAGCGTGTTCTCCATGCTCATCTGCTCGACCTGGTACGGCTGCGCGATGAAGGTCTGGATGACCAGGAAGATGATGAGGGTAAGGACGAGTGTCTCGGCCGCCTCGAGGAGGCAGCCGCGCGCGCGCTGGGTCACGCGGGGCGTACGTCTCGGATCACAAGGCGGGAGTATAGGGCCAAGCGACGCCCCGGGGCGGCGAGCGGCACCGTGGTAAGGTCAGCTCTCGTGTCACGCCACACCGTCGAGCTTGCCGGGCGCTTCGTCGCCATCGTCGCGCTGCTGCTGATCCTGGCGAACGCCACCCTGGTGGACCGTGTCCCGCCCGCCGTCCAGGCCGTCACGCTCGGTCGGACCGCGGGCGACGCACACGTGGGGCTGACCCACACGACCGTCGACGTGCAGTTCACCAAGGCGGTCGACCAGGGCTCCGCCGAGCTCCATTTCGGCATCGTCCCGGGGGTCCAGGGCACCTTCTCGTGGGATGGGTCCCGGACCATGATCTTCACGCCGACGGAGAAGCTGCCCGTCGCGACGCAGTTCGCGGTGACGATCTCTCCCGGGTTCCGCGACGTGAACGGCAACGTCGCCAACCAGGGCCCGACCACGTTCACGTTCCGCACCGTCGGGCTCCCGACGCTGACCTCGAGCATTCCGGCCGCCGGCGCGACCGACGTCGCGATCGACTCCACGATCACCCTGACGTTCGACCGGCTGATGGACGTCGGCGCGACCCAGGCCGCGATCAGCATCCTGCCCTCGACGCGCCTCCGCGCCACCTGGAGCGGCCTGACCGTCACGCTGGCGCCACTGGACCCGCTGGCCTTCGGCACGCACTACGTCGTGACGATCTCCGACCTCGCGGCCGACACCGACGGCAACTCTCCGGCCGGCCCGATCGCCGTGGACTTCACCACCGTCAGCGCCGGCCTCGGGCTGCTGAAGGTCATTCCGGCCGACGGTTCGGCAGGTGCGCCCGTCAACGGCCCGATCGCGATGCTGTTCGACGGACCGGTCGACCCGACCAACGTCAGCGGGCTGGTCCGGGTCACCCCGCCCGCCCCCGGGGAGCTGCTGGTGGAGGCGGTGCCGGACGACGTGCCGGGGGACACGCCGCCTGCCAGCGCCCTGGTGTACCAGCCATCCGCGCCACTGGCGCCGCATACCACCTACACCGTGCAGCTGCTGGATGGCGTCCAGCGCGCCGACAACCCGAGCATGGTGGCGGCCGGACGGACCTGGTCGTTCACCACGGGCGCTCCCACCGACTCCCTCCAGAACCAGGTACTGTTTCTCTCGGCGCGCACCGGCGTCCGCAACCTGTGGGCGATGAACCCCGACGGCAGCAACCCTCGGCAGCTGACCGACGAGCTCGCACCCGTGACGGCCTACGACGTCACCGCCGACGGGAAGCGGGTGGTGTACGCGGCCGGCGGGCTCGTCGAGACGTTCAGGCTCGGCGATGCGAACCCCACCGTGCTCACCCCGGACGATGCATTCGACTATGCCCCCCGCCTCCTGCCGGACGGCAGCGCGGTCATCGTGGGGCGGCGCGGCAGGCTCGCCGGGGAGGACCGCGGCATCTGGCTGCTGCCGATCGACTCTAACCAGCAGCTGCGGCAGCTCCTGCCCGGCGGCGCGCCGCCCACCGGCTCGGTGAACGCCGCCTCGGACGGGGCGGCGCCCGTGCAGCCGGGACCGTGGTCGACGGTCGCGGCCGTCTCGTCGGACGGCTCCACCGCGCTCGTCGTGGACGCGAGCGGCCAGATCATGGGCGTCGACCTCGCGACCGGAACGGTCACTCCCACGGGCCTCCGCGACCCGACCGGGCCCATGCAGTGGTCCGACCATGATCGCGGGTTCGTGGTGGACGCGACGGGCGGGGGCCAGGCGAGCGCCTCCGCCTGGGTGGTGCGCGAGGGGTCGGCACCGGCGCCGCTGGCCCTGGGAGGTCCCTGGCTCGGGGTCTCGTCGCAGGGGGGCACGGCGTGGCTCTCGGGCGGGGGCGTGCAGCACGTGCTGTTCCAGTCGCCGGGCGGCGGCTCTCCCCTGGCACTCAGCACCGCGACCGACCTGTCCGACCGGGAGCCCTCGTTCTCGCCGGCGGGCGATCTCGTGGTGTTCGTGCGGGTCCCCGCCGCGGGTGGCCCGAGCGCGGGCATCTGGGAGGTGCGCACGGACGGTCGGGAACTGCGTCAGCTCTCGCCGGACGGGACGCAGCCGCGCTGGCTGCCGTAGGCCGGGTGGATATGTAATGCATAGCGCGGGCCGGCCCGGGCCGCATGCTACACTCCGGCCTGCCGAAAACCGCGTTCCTGCCCCGCTCCCAGCGGGGATGTTTCCTTGTGTAGGGGAGGCGTGTCCGACGTGAGCGGTCTTGCCGGTGCGATGCCCTGGCTCATCCCGATCGCCGTTCTGGCGACGGTCCTCTTCGCCCTGTACCTGGCGCGCGACGTGCTGTCGCACGACACGGGTACCCAGGCGATGCTGGACGTCGCCGACACGATCTACGAGGGGGCGGTGGCGTTCATCCGCCGCCAGTACACCACCATCGCCATGCTGGCCGTGGTGGTCGCCGTGATCATCGCGGTGGTGATCGGGCTGGTCGAGACCAAGCAGGTCTCCGACACCGACGTCTACGGCATGGACCTGGGCATCCGCACCGGGATTGCCTTCCTGGTCGGGGCCGCCTGCTCGATGGCCTCCGGGATCATCGGCATGTACGTCAGCGTCAAGTCCAACGTGCGCACCGCGGCGGCCGCCCGCCGGAGCCTGGTCGAGGCGGTCAAGGTGGCCATGCGC
>DAIDTV010000124.1 GCA_027457005.1 Chloroflexota bacterium | reverse complement strand
CGCCGCGCCCGGGCGGCCGCCCGCTCATCCAGCAGGGCCGCCAGCTCCGGTTCCAGCACTTCGGGCTCCTCCTACATGACCCCCAGCACCCGGTCCAGGTCGCGCAGGAACGTCGCCGCCGATCCGGCATCGGCAGTCGACAGGGCACGCGTGTCGATCCGCCGGTTGAGCTCCCGCACCAGGTCGAAGACCGCGGCCAGCGCCGGGGAGACGTTGAGGTCGTCGTCGAGCGCCGCCTCAAACCTGGCGCGCGTGTCGGCGAGGAGCGCCGGCACCGCGGGCTCGTCGGGGGCGTCGCTGCGGTAGGCGTCGAGCGCGGCCAGGGCGGTCGCCAGCCGGTCCACCGCCGACGACGCGGCGCGCAGCGAGTCGTCGCCGAACTCGAGAGGGGCCCGGTACTGCGCGGCGATCAGCGCGTAGCGGAGGGCGCGGGGCGAGAAGCCGCGGGCGTACACGTCGGCCGGTCGCTCGATGTTGCCCGTCCGCTTGGCCATCTTCTCGCCGCCCATCTGCAGGTGGGCGCAGTGGAGCCAGGTCTGCACGAACCGCAGACCGGTCGCGGCCTCGGACTGGGCGATCTCGTCCTCGTGGTGCGGGAACACGAGGTCGACCCCACCGGTATGGATGTCGAACGAGGCCCCCAGGTAGCGCATGCTCATCGCGGAGCACTCGATGTGCCACCCCGGCCGGCCGGGTCCGATGCTGGTGTCCCAGCTCGGCTCGCCTTCCTTCGGGCCCTTCCAGACCGCGAAATCGCGGACGTCGTCCTTGTCGTACTCGTCCGACTCGACGCGCTCGCCGACCCGCTGCTGGGTCGGATCGAGGCGCGCCAGCCGCCCGTACCCGGGCCAGCTCGAGATCCGGAAGAAGATCGAGCCGTCGTCGGTGCGGTAGGCGTGGCCGCTCTCGATGAGCCGCTCGATCAGCGCCACCATGTCGGGGATGTGCCCGGTCGCGCGGGGCATGACGTCGGGCGGCGTCATCCGCAGGCGCCGGGCGTCGTCCAGGAATGCGGCCGTGTACCGCTCCGTGAGCTCGGCGATCTCGACACCCTCCCGCCGGGCATCCCGGATGATCTTGTCGTCGACGTCGGTGATGTTCATCACCCAGGTGACCGCGAGGCCCTGCCACCCGAGGTACCGGCGCAGCAGGTCGGCGAACAGGAAACTGCGGAAGTTGCCCACGTGGGCCGGGGCATAGACGGTCGGGCCGCAGCTGTACATCCGGACGTGGCCGGGCTCCAGCGGCACGAACGCCTCCTGCCGTCCCGTGAGCGTGTTGGTCAACCGCAGGCTCATCTGTCGCGCCACGTCATCGTCGCCTCAGCATGACCACGGCCGTCGCCGAGATGCCCCGGCCGGCCCCTTCGTATCCGATCAGGTTGCCCGTCGACGCCTTGACCTCGACCGCCTCGGGCCCCAGGTCGACCAGCGCCGCGATCGCGTCGCGCATCGCCCCGAGCCGGGCGGGACCGAGCCGCGGCCGGGCCGCACGGATGGTGACGTCCACCCCGGTGGCGCGCCAGCCCGCGGCGGCGATCCGGGCCACCACGGCCCGGAGCAGTTCGCCGCTGGCGATGCCCCGGGTCGCCGGGTCGCCCGCCGGGAACGCCCGCCCGAGGTCGCCCAGCCCTGCGGCGCCCAGGAGCGCATCGGCCACCGCGTGCAGCGCCGCGTCCCCATCGGAGTGACCGTGCAGGCGGGGTGCGCCCTCGATGACGATGCCTCCCAGCGCCAGGCCCGTCCCCTCGCCGAACGGGTGCTCGTCCGCGCCATGACCGACCCGCAGCGCATCCGCGCGCGATGCCAGCACCGCCTCGGCTCGTTCCAGGTCCTCGGGCACCGTGACCTTGAGGTTCGCCGCCTCGCCGGGCACGGCGGCGACGGGGATCCCGGCGGCCTCGAGCAGGGCGGCTTCGTCGGTGAACTCGCGGGGGCCGCCCGCCGGGAAGCGCGACCACGCCTCCTCGAGCAGCGCGCGGCGCGCACCCTGCGGCGTCTGGGCCGCCACTAGACCGGAACGATCCACGGTCTCGCCGACGCGCCCGGCGGACACTCGCTTCAGCGTCTCGGCCACCGGCACGGTCGGAATGGCCGCACCGTCCACGGCGGCCGCCGCCGCCACCCGGTCCACCAGGGCCGGGGTCACCAGGGGCCGCGCCCCGTCGTGGACCAGGACCACCGCGCTCCCGGTGGCCGCCACGCCGGCCGCCACGGATTCCTGGCGCCTGGCACCACCGGCCACGACCGTCGCGCCGAGAGAGCGCAGCCACGGCTGGGCGGCGAGGTCCTCGACGCGCGAGGGCGCCGTCACCACGACCAGCCGGCGCACCGAGGACGCCGAGGCGAGGGCGTCCAGCGTCCAGGCGAGCAGCGGGCGCCCCAGGAGCGGGGCGGCCAGCTTGTCGAACCCGGCCATGCGCGTGCTGGATCCGGCGGCCACGACGACCGCGTCGACCGATCCGCGGTCCACCTCAGTCGTCCACTGGCTGGGCGAAGACCATCCGCCCGGCGACCGTCTGGAGCACCCGCGTCACCGTCACGCTCACCTCGCGGTCCATGCGGCGAGCGCCCCCCTCGACCACCACCATCGTGCCGTCGTCGAGGAACGCCACTCCCTGCCCGGGTTCCTTGCCCTCCTGGATGACGTGCACGTGGATCTGGTCCCCGGGGAGAAACGCCGGCTTCACGGCGTTGGCGAGCGAGTTCACGTTGAGCACGCGGAGCCCCTCGAGCTCGGCGACCTTGTTCAGGTTCAGATCGTTGGTCAGGATGGCGCCGCCACGGCTCCGGGCCACCGCCACGAGCTTGGCATCGACCTCCGGGATCCCCGCCGGGTCCTCCTCGCTGATCTCGACCTTGATCCGGTCGGAGCGACGCAGCTCGTTGAGGATGTCCAGGCCGCGCCGGCCGCGAGCCCGCTTGCGGGCGTCGGACTGGTCCGCGATGTACTGGAGTTCGGCCAGCACGAAGCGGGGCACGATCAGGGTGCCGAAGAGGAACCCGCTCGACACCACGTCGGCGATGCGGCCGTCGATGATGGCGCTGGTGTCCACGACGATGAACGGCGCGCCCGGCGGCATCGTGGGTTCGCGCCGGGCGGGGATCAGCCCCAGCGCCTCGATCGCCTCGGCCAGGTCGTGCCGCTTGGCGACCGTGAGGCCGAGCATCCCCAGCCCCAGGACGAGCGACACGCCGATCGGCAGGTACCGGCCGTACGGGTCGGGGAAGCGCGCCAGGGGCAGGCCCAGCAGGAGGCCCATGAGGAGCCCGATGAGCAGCCCGGCAATGGCGGTCACGAACTCGCCGGTCGAGAGCGTGCGCACGCCGCGGATCAGCCATCCGGCGGGTTCGATGGTCAGGTAGGGCAGGATCAGGAAGCCGACCACGAGCCACGCGACGACCCACACCGCGAGCAGGAAATTGCCGCTGGGCGTCTCGCTGAACAGCCCCCGGCCCCCCACGTCCAGAGACGCCAGCTGGAA
Source organism: Chloroflexota bacterium (assembly GCA_027457005.1). GTDB lineage: Bacteria > Chloroflexota > Limnocylindria > Limnocylindrales > CSP1-4 > JAJYNJ01. Next base: position 1,835 of record DAIDTV010000124.1, on the reverse strand, counting down.
GCCGACCAGCATGCCGAGGATCGCGCCCAGCACTCGTACAAATCTGGACATCCGGCAGGCGAGCGTACCACAGGGCCCTGCCCACACGGGCCCGGTGCCGCGCCCCGGGGTCAGGAGCCGACCGGCTGTGCCGTCCCCGACGCCAGCGCGAGCCCGACGGCCTCGCGCAGCGTCCGACAGCTCACCACCTGGAGGCGCCCGATGCTGTCCGGCATGCGCTCACCCGGCCCTCCCGGCCCGGCCGGGACGATCGCCCGCTCGAAGCCCAGCCGCTCCGCCTCGCGGAGGCGCCGGACCAGCCCCGACACCGGCCGCAGCTCCCCGAGCAGGCCGATCTCCCCGGCGGCCACGGTCACGGGAAGGACCGGGCGATCCCGCAGCGACGAGGCCAGCGCCAGCGCGAGCGGCAGATCGAGCGCGGGCTCCTCGATGGCGAGCCCGCCCGCGACGCTGGCGTACACGTCGTGCGACGCCAGGGCGATGCCGGCGCGCCGGGCAAGCACCGCCAGCAGCAGCGCGAGGCGGTTCTGGTCGATCCCGGTCGCAGTCCGCCGCGGCATGCCGTAGGCCGCGGGCGCCACGAGCGCCTGTACCTCGACCAGCAGCGGGCGGCTTCCCTCGAGCGTCGCGGCGATGGCCGAGCCTGGCGCCGCCGGCCCGTCCCCGGCGAGGAACGCGCGGGCCGGATCGGCAACCTCGCGCAGCCCGTCCTCGCCCATCGCGAAGACGCCCACCTCCTCCGTGGACCCGAAGCGGTTCTTCGTGGCCCGGAGCAGGCGCATGCCGCCGCCGCGCTCCCCCTCGAGGGTGAGGACGGCGTCGACCAGGTGCTCGAGGGTCTTGGGGCCGGCCAGGCCCCCGTCCTTGGTCACGTGCCCGACCAGCACCACCGGGATGCCCTCGCCCTTGGCGTACTGCAGGAGCCGCAGGGCCGACTCGCGGACCTGGCCCACCGATCCTGGCGGGCCGTCCAGCGCGTCCAGTGACACGGTCTGGATCGAATCGACCACCAGCACGACCGGGTGCACGGTCATCGCGCGTTCCAGGATGTGCTCCACGTCGGTCTCCGCAAGGACCAGGATCGCGTCGCCGGCGGGACCGTCGGTCAGGCCCAGCCGGCTCGCCCGGAGCCGCAGCTGCCCCGCCGATTCCTCGCCGCTGGCGTACAGGACGGTCGCCCCGTTCCCGGGCCGCGCCGCAGGCGGCCCGACTTCGGCCGTGGCGATGCCCGCGGCAGCGGCAAGGACCAGGGTGGACTTGCCGACGCCGGGCTCTCCGCCCAGGAGCACCAGGCTTCCCGGGACCAGCCCTCCGCCCAGCACCCGGTCCAGCTCGCCGATCCCGGTCGTCCGCCGGACCAGTTCCGGTTCGGCCAGTCCGCGGAGTGGGGTGGGTGCGGCGGCGGCGGCGGAGCCGGCGGCGGCCGGCCGCGCGTGCGCGGGCTCGCGCACCAGCGTCTCGACGAGCGTGTTCCAGGCGCCGCAGGCGCGGCACTGGCCCTCCCAGCGCAGGAAGGACTCCGCGCAGACCTGGCAGACGTAGCGGCTCGTGGGCCGCGCCATCTCAGGTCGCGGCCGTGGCGGGTGTCTTCTCGGCGGCCGCGGCGATGGTCAGGCCGGCGTCCTCGGACTTGTCGACGACGATCGTCTGGCCCGCGTCGAACCGGCCCACGAGCAGCGCCTCGGCGAGCGGGTCCTCGATCATGTTCTGGATGACCCGGCGGAGCGGCCGTGCGCCGTAGTCGGAGTCGTACCCGAGCTTGATCAGGTGGTCCTTCGCCGCCTGCGTGACGTCCAGCGTCATCTGCTGGGCGCGCAGCTGGTCGCGCACGCGCA
>DAIDTV010000123.1 GCA_027457005.1 Chloroflexota bacterium | reverse complement strand
GACGGACCCGGACCTCGTCCGGTTCGTCGCCGAGCGAGCGGAGCCGGACCGGCCGGAGGTCGTCGAACGCGCACTCCGGATCGGCCTGCTCGCCGTACGGGACGCCGGGCTCACGGTGAACGTCGACGTCATCGAGAAGGAGTTCGGGCGGCTCGTGGCGCAGGTCGACGAGCGGAACGAGCGGGCCGGCCTGGCGCTGGCGCAGGCGCTCCGCGACACGTTCTCGGAGGATGGCGGGAAGCTGCCACGGACGCTCGAGCGCTTCCTGGGTGACCAGGGCGCGCTGCGAAAGCTCGTCGCGGACCTGTTCGACGAGAGCCGCCGGGATTCCGCGATCGGACGCTTGAACGACCTCCTCGGCCGGTACTTCGACGGAGACGGGAGCCGGCTGGCGCAGTTGCTCGACCCCACCCGCATGGGGTCGCCGCTCTACCAGTTCCGAAGCGAGATCTCGAAGGGGTTCGAGGACCTGGCGGGACGCATCCAGGCGCTCGAGAAGGTCGCCGATGCCCGTGCGTCGGAGCGCGCGAAGTCCGCGGCCAAGGGCATCGACTTCGAGGACGTGCTCGAGGGACTGCTGGGGGAGATCTCGGCCGGCCTGGGGGACGCCGTCGAGCGGACGGGGACGCTGCCGGGCGAGACGATCAAGGCCAAGAAGGGTGACTTCGTGCTCACGGTAGATCCGAGCCGCACGCGCGGTGCGGACCTGCGGGTGGTGATCGAGTCGAAGGACCGGGCGATCAGCACGCGGCAGGTCATCGAGGAACTCGCGGCCGCCCGGCAGAACCGGTCGGCGCAGGCGGCGGTGATCGTCTTCACCCCCCTCCACGCGCCGGCGAACGTGGACCCGCTCGCCATCGTCGGGCGGGACGTCTGGTGCGTGCTCGATCCTGTCGCTCCCGACCGGCTCCCCCTGGAGTGCGCGGTGCGGCTCGCCCGGATCTTCGCGCTCGATGCCATGCGGGACCGGCCGGTCGAGGTCGACGTGGCGGCGGTGGATCACGCGCTTGACGGGATACGGACCCAGCTGTCCGCGATCCAGGGGATGAAGGCGAGCCTCACGTCAATCACGAGCGTGACCGGGAAGGTCTCCGCGGACCTCGATGGACTGCGCGTCGGGATCCTGCGCAGCGTGACGCAGATCGAGGAGGAGCTGAAGGCGGCCACCGGCGATCGCGGCCAGCGCGCGACCGCCTAGCCAGGGTCAGAGCGCGCGCAGCGTCCCGATGAGCCGGCCCCAGGTCCGGGCGTTCGGGAGCTCGCCCGCGGAATCGGGCTCGAATGGAAAGATCGGCAGGACCCGGTCCGCGTGCCCTTCGACGCGCGCGGCCAGGGCGTCCGGCAGTGCATCCGCCGGCCCGGCCACCGCGACCAGCGCCAGCAGCTCGTCGTCGACCAGCGCGGCCATCTCGTCCCAGCGACCCGCCACGGCCAGCCGCCCGAGCCGCTCGCCGACATGCCCGCGATCGTGGAGGTCAAGCACGCCGCGGTAGGTCGGGGTCGAGGCGTAGAAGGCGATCCGCGCCCGCACCTGCTCGAGGATGGCGGCGTCGTCGGTGGGCGCGAGGAAGACCGGCACGATGCGCTCGATCCGCGGCCCGGGTCCCGGCACAGGCGCCGCGGGGTGCCCAGCGGATGGTTGCGGGGCATCGCCCTTCACGGCCTCCCGCGTCGCCCCGGCCCAGCCCTCGTCGAGCGCCGGTTCGAGCACCTCGGCCAGGTACCGCGCGGTGTGGAACGGGTGGACCTGGAACCCGTCCGCGACGCGCCCGGCGAGATGCGCCAGACCGGGCCCCACCCCCGCGATCGACAGGGGGATTCGGGGCCGCCCCGGGGGCGGCTCGAATGCCAGCGACGGGGGGCTGAAGAACGACGGCATCAGCGAAAGATCCAGGTGCTCCGAGCGGACCCGGAACGGCACGCCGTCCTGCCACGTGGCCCACGCGGCATGGATCGCCGCGATCCACTCGGCAAGGCGCGGCGCGGGCGCCGTCCAGGGCATGCCGAAGCGCCGCTCCACGTGCGCGCGCACCTGCGTCCCGAGCCCCAGCTGGAAGCGCCCCCCGGAGAGCGCCGCGAGGTCGAAAGCGGCCTGCGCGAGCACGACCGGGCTGCGGGCGAACGCGACCGCGATGCCCGTTCCCACCTCGATCCTGCTCGTGGCCGCCAGGGCGAGCGTCGCGAGCACGAACGGCTCGTGCTCGGTCTCGGCGAGCCACATCGCGTCGAGGCCGATCGCCTCCGCGGCCCGGGCCAGCCGTGCCGCGTCGGTCGGCTGCGGGCTGCCGGCGGGGAGGTCGACCTTCATGCGGCGCCCCGTATGCCCGTCACCCGGCGTCCACGATCTCGAGGCGGATCCGCTTGTTGATCCGCCCCTTCGACTCGTAGCCGGTGACGCGGATCCGCCCGACCTCGCGCGTGTTGGCCACGTGGGTCCCGCCGTCGGCCTGCAGGTCCAGGCCCACGATCTCCACCGTGCGCACCTCCGTGATCCCGGGAGGCAGCAGGTTGATCTTCGTGCGGATCAGATCGGGGATCGCGAACGCCTCATCGCGGGGCAGGACGCGCACGCGGATGTCACGCGCGGCCGCCAGCTCGGCGTTCACCTTCGCCTCGATCTCGCCGACCAGCTCGCCGGACATGCGCTCGAACTCGAAGTCCATGCGGCCCGCGCCGGGCTCCATGTTCCCGCCGGTCACCTGCGCCCCGTAGTCACGCCAGACCACCCCGCACAGCGCATGGAGGGCCGTGTGGGTGCGCATCAGGAGGTGCCGGCGCTCCCAGTCGATGTCCACCCGGACCCTCGCACCGGGCTCCGGGGCATCCCCGGGCTGGCTGCCCGCCAGCAGATGCAAGATCTCGTCACCGGTCTTCCGTGCGCTCGCCACCTGCCAGCGCTGCCCGCCCCACACCTCGTCCAGCGCCAGCAGCGTCCCGGCGTCGGCCGGCTGGCCGCCCCCGCCCGGGTAGAAAACCGTTCGGTCGAGCGTGATCAGCAACCCGTCCGGGGTCGCCTCGACCCCCTGGACAGTCGCCTCGCACGACCGCGCGTAGGCATCCCGGTAGCAGATCGCGTCGGTCATCGTGTGCCTCCGGCTCGCGACCCGGGCCGACCCAGGCTCACTGGATGGTGAAGGTTCCCTTCATCCCGGCCTGGTAGTGGCCGGGCACCATGCACCCGAAGCCCAGCGGGGCGCTGGTGTCGCTGAACGTGTAGTCGAACTCCTTCGTCCCGGAGCTGAAGTCGCCCGTGCCGGTGAGGTTCGCGATGTTGCCGGCCTCCAGGTCGCTGACCTTGCCCACGTAGAAGTTGTGGACGAACCCGGCGGTGTTCGTGATCCTGAAGTGGTAGGTCTGCCCCTTCTGGACCGTGATGCTGCTGACCACCTGGCCCCCCGGGTTGGTGATCTGCAGCGAGGACGTCTCGACGAGATCGATCTCGTTGGCGGCAGTTCCGCCGGCGGCTGCACCCGACGTGGACGGCGCAACCGACGGCGCACCGCTCGCGGTTCCGCCGGCCGACGCGGACGCGGCGGGGGCGCCGGAGGCCGGTGCAGCGCCGGATGCGGCCGGGCCTCCGGATGCGCCCGGGCCTCCGGATGCGCCGGGAGCGCCCGATGCCGCCGCGGCCACCGCCTGCTGCGTGGGCGCAGGCGGGACGTACGTCCAGCCGGGAGCGGCCGCGGACGCGCCCGCGGCGAGCACGAGAGAGGCGACCAGGGGCACGACCACCAGGCCGAAGGGGGACCGAGCACGTGTCTCCATGAGCTGCATTCTCTCCGAAAAGCCGGCGCGACGCGCCGGGCACGGTCGAGCGCGGGCTACGGTTCGGGGGCGGGTCCTTCGCGCTTCAGGGCTTCCGCGTCGGCGGGCGCGGCACGGATCCCAGGCCCAGGCGCCACGCCACCGTCGCGGCCTCGACGCGGCCGGAGACCCCGAGCTTCGCCAGGATGTTGCCCACGTGCACCGCCACCGTGCGCTCGCTGATGAACAGCCGCTGCGCGATCTCCCGGTTGGAGCGGCCCTCGGCAAGCACCCCGAGGACCTCCTCCTCTCGCGGGCTGAGGTTGAACGGATCGGCGGGAGCCACCTCGGGCGGGCCGGTCAGTCCGGCGAGGCGCATCGCGAGTCCCGGGCGGTCGCGATCGTCCGTCGACCCGGCACCGGTTCGCTCCCCGGCCGGGCGGGCTCGCTCCGGCAGGGCTCTCTCGGGACGGACACTCGCCGGCGGCGCCTCAACCGGCACGGCACCTTCCGCCGGCCCCGCGACCGGCCGGGCGGGCTCCGGCGCCACCGCCCCCTCTGCATCGGGCAGCCTGATCCGGGCACGCGACGCCAGCCGGGCGAGCTCCCGGCGCAGCGGCCCGGCACCCAGGTCCCCTGCGATCCGCCACGCCTCGAGCAGCGCCTGTCGTGCCCGCGCCCTGTCCACTCGCGCGCCGGGCGTGTCGGGCCGCGACCGCAGCACGGCCTCCGCCTCGCGCCACCGCGCATGAGCCACCCGGTATGGGCTCGGCACGGCCGCCCACCGCTCGGCGATGTCCGCCCAGGTGGCGGGGTCCGACGGTCCGGCGATCCGCGTCCGGTGGGCGCGCGCCGTCGCCAGGTGCAGGTCGGCTTCCCGCCTCGCGCCCAGTGCCGGTGAGGTGCCGCTCGCCTCCACGCGGCCTTGCGCCTCCACCAGGACGCCGTCGGCCCATGCCAGTGCCTCCTCGACCGCGTCGTGGTCGCGCCGCTCGACGGCGGCCTCGGCCACGGCGGCCGCCACCTCCACCGCCGTCGACGCTGCCGCGGCCGTCTGGGCCCAGTCGTCGCTCCGCAATACCTGCGACCAGCCACGCTCCGCGGCGCGCCGCGCGTCCTGCACGTCGTCGCGCCACAGCGCGAAGCTCACCGTGGCGCGCTGCACGTCCGCGATGCCCTGCGGATCCGCCACCGACTCCTGCTGCAGGAGGAGCTGCCCCAGGAGCCTCCCGGCCTCCTCGTCCGCCGCCGACTCGACGCGCACCGAGGTGAGCCAGAGCAGCGGGTTGAAGCGGGCCACGCCCGACGGGCTCCATTCCAGCGCCTGGTGGCACATCGCCTCGGACTCGGCCCACCGGCCCAGCACGAAGAGCGTGTCCCCGCCGTTGCCCCGGAGGAACGCGCCGTAGACCGCCTCCTGCCCCCAGCGGCGTGCCTCGGCGATCCCCTCGTCCACTACCGCGAGCGCCTCTGATCGCCGGGAGCCGAGCTCCAGGAGCGTGGTCTGGTTGGCGTACGCGCGCATCAGGTCGTCGAGCCTGCCCGCCCGCCTGGCAAGGGCTGCCGCCTCCCGCAGAAGCCCCAGCC
>DAIDTV010000122.1 GCA_027457005.1 Chloroflexota bacterium | reverse complement strand
GGCGGCCCTGGCGCGCTTCACGAAGAGCTGCACCCGGAAGGGATCCTTGCGCGGCAGTGTCGAGGCGGTGGGCCGTCCTGGTGCGTTCGACCGGTGCGACGATCCCGGCCGATCCGGCCCGTCCTCCTCCACCCCGGAGGCGACGTCCACGCCGACCGCCGGGGTGGTCCGGAGCGCCCCGGCGACGTTCGCGGGCGTGAGGCCGCCGGCGAGAACCACCGGGACCTCGCGGGCCACGGCAGCGGCCAGCGAGCGGTCGGCAAGACGGCCGGTGCCGCCCAGTGCACCGGAATCCGCCGCGTCGAGGACGAGCCGCTTGACGCCCGTGCGGGCGAGAAGCTCACGGCCGGCGGACACGAGGGCGGCGGGATCGACGCCCGTGGCATCTCGCGGGCCGCGGATCACCGCGATCGCCGGCAGGCCGAGCTCCCCGGGGGCGAGCGGCCCGCGTCCCGACCACTGGATGGCGTCGAGGCCGATGCGCGTTGCCAGGGCCGCGACCTCCGCCGCCGGCACGTCACCCACGACGCCCACGATCTCGGGACGTCCGTCCGCTCCGCGCAGTGCCCGCGCCAGGTCCGCCAGCACGCGGGCCTGGCCCTCGCCGAGACCCCGCGGCGTGCCCGTCACCAGGTTGAGGCCCACGGCATCGGCGCCCGCCGCCACTGCCGCCTCGAGACCGCGCGCGTCCGTGATGCCGCAGATCTTCACCCAGGGGGCGCGATCGGCGGCGGCAAGGTCCTCCGCTGCCGGCGGCGGGGCACCGGCGGCCACGAACGCGGCCGTGCTGGCGCGCACCGAGGCCCCGTCGCCGCCGGCCCGCATCAGCGCCTCGCCGATCAGCGCCGCGTCGAATCCGAGCGCGCGCCAGGCCCGCAGCACGGATGGCTCGCGGGCGCCCGACTCGGCCACCACCAGGTGGTCGTCGGGGACCCGGGCGCGCAGCGTGGCGGCCCGCTCCTGATCCACCGCAAGCGACCGCAGGTCACGGTTGTTGATGCCGATCAGCCGCGCCCCGCTCGCCAGCGCGCGCTCGAGCTCGCGCTCCTCGTGGATCTCCACGAGTGGCTCAATGCCGAGATCGCGCGCCTGCCGGACCAGGCGCCGCAGCGTGCGCGAGGGCTGCAGCGCGGCGATCAGCAGCACGAGGTCGGCGCCCGCGGCCCGCAGCAGCGGGAGCTGCCGCTCGTCGACGACGAACTCCTTGGCCAGCACGGGCACGGCGATCGCGGCGCGCACCGCGGCGAGGTCCCGGATCGAGCCCGAGAACCAGTGCGGTTCCACGAGCACCGACACGGCCGCCGCGCCGCCCGCCGCGTACGCGCGTGCGCGAGCGACGAGATCCTCGCCGGGCGCCGCGATCGCGCCCGCGGACGGCGAGCGCCGCTTCACCTCGGCGATCACGTGCAGCCCCGGGCGGAGCAGCGGGGCCGTCCCGTCACGGGGAGGCGGCGCCGTGCGCGCCGCCCGCTCGATCTCGCGGAGCGAGCACCCGGCCAGCTCGGCGGCGATGTCCTCGCGGCGGCGAGCGGCAATCTCGCCGAGGACGCCAGGACCCACGAATCGGCGAGCCGCCGGCGTGCGCGAGGGGCGTGGCGCGGCGATCGAGCTCATCGCGCGCCCCCACCGCCGGCGCGGCCTCGCGCCTCCCGGCACGCAACCGTCGGAGCAGCTCGCGGGCCGTCCCGCCGTCGATGGTGGCTCCCGCAAGCGCGACGCCGGCACCCAGTTCGTCCACGCGTCCCGCGACCAGCAGCGCGGCCGCCGTGTTCAGCAGGACCGCGTCGCGCACCGGCCCCCTCTCCCCGGCGAACAGCGCCTCCATCCGGGCCGCGTTCTCCGCGGGCGTGCCGCCGGCCAGCGTCTCGGTCGCAGCCCTGGGGAGGCCCACGTCCTCGGGCCGGACCTCGCGCCGGGTCACCCCGGCGGACGTCACGTCGAACGCCACCCCGGTGCCGTCGAGGGGGAGTTCGTCCAGTCGATCGCCGTGCACCACCAGCGCCCGCTCCGTGCCCAGCGCGAACAGCACCTGGGCGAGGCGCTGCGCGGCGGTGGGATCGGCGACACCCAGGAGTTGCCGCCGCGCGCCCGCCGGGTTCGTGATCGGCCCGAGCAGGTTGAACGCCGTGCGGATCCCGATCTCGCGCCGGGTGGGCCCCGCGTGCCGCATCGCCGGGCTGTAGCCGGGCGCGAAGAGGAAGGCGAAGCCGACCTCGCGGAGCGCCGCGGCCGCCTCGACCGGGCCGAGGTCCGTCGGCACCCCGAGCGCGTCGAGCACGTCGGAGCTGCCCGACGCCGACGTGATGGCACGGTTGCCGTGCTTGGCGACGGGCACGCCAGCCGCAGCGGCCACCAGCGCCGCCGCGGTCGAGATGTTGAACGTGCCCCGGCCGTCGCCGCCGGTCCCGCACGTGTCGATGGTGCCGTCCGGCGCGTCCACCCGGACCACACGCTCGCGCATCGCCGTGGCGAACCCGGCGAGCTCCTCCACGGTCTCACCCCGCATCCGCAGCGCGACCAGGAACGCCCCGAGCTGGGCCGGCGTCGCCTCACCGTCCATCACCGCGCCCATCGCCAGGCGCGCCTCTTCGCGCGAAAGGCTGCGACCGTCCACCACGGTCGCCAGGGCGGCCCGCACCTGTTCGCTCATCGTGCCGTCACCTCGGTACGGTCCCGGAGGCGTGGTGCGGTCGCCGCCGCCCCACCGACACCATCCCCTGCGGCTGCCCTCGCTCCCGATCGCCCCGCGAAACCCCGGGTTGCAAACGAGGTCGTCGCGGCCTCGTCGAGAATCGCCGGGTCGCCCTCGCCGGCCATCCGGAGGAAGTTCGCCAGCAGGCGCGGCCCCTCGGGCGTCAGGACGGACTCCGGGTGGAACTGCACCCCCTCGAGGGGCAGCGACCGGTGCCGCACGGCCATCACCACGCCGTCATCCGTGCGCGCCGTGACCTCCATCTCGGCCGGCAGCGTCGCGGCGTCCAGGCACAGCGAGTGGTACCGCCCGGCCATGAACGGCGACGGGATGCCGGCCAGCAGCCCGGCGCCGCTATGCTTGACCTCGCTCGCCTCGCCGTGCACCAGGCTCGGCGCGCGCACGACCCGGGCCCCGAACGCCGCTCCCATGCACTGCAACCCCAGGCACACGCCCAGCATGGGGATCCCGCGCTCGGCGGCCACCCGGATCGCCTCGACCGACACGCCGGCCGTGTCCGGGTTGCCGGGGCCGGGCGACACGAGGATCGCGCGGATCGGCCGCCCCGGCGCAGGTCCGTCGACCATGCGCTCGATGGCCTGCCGGTCGATCCGGTCGTTGCGCACCACGAGCAGGTCGGCCCCGGCCGTCTCGAGCGCCTGGACGAGGTTGAAGGTGAAGCTGTCGTAGTTGTCGATCACGAGGATCATCGGCGGGCGCTCCCGGTCACAGCCGCGCCCGCGCCGGTCGCCGTGGGGCTCCCCACCGCGGGACTGCCCGCCGGCGTCGCCGCGAGCTCGAACGCCCGCCGCAGCGCCGCGGCCTTGTGCTCGGTCTCCTCGAACTCCCGGGCAGGCTGGCTTCCGGCCACGATCCCGGCGCCGCTGTGGATGTGGACCACCCCCGCGCTCAGCACCGCACTGCGGATGGTGATCGCCGTGTCCAGTCCCCCGTCGTACCCGATGTACCCGACGGCCCCGCCGTAGAGGCCCCGCCGCTCCCGCTCCAGGCTGGCGATCAGCTGCATGGCACGCACCTTGGGGGCACCGGAGAGGGTGCCGGCGGGGAAGACGCTGCGCAGCGCATCGAGCGCGTCGAGACCGGGGCGGAGCCGGGCCTCGACGTGGCTGACCAGGTGCAGCACGTGGCTGTATCGCTCTACCTCCATGTAGCGGGTCACCGCCACGCTGCCGGGACGCGCCACGCGTCCCAGGTCGTTGCGACCGAGGTCCACGAGCATCACGTGCTCGGCGCGCTCCTTCGGATCGCGCTGCAGCTCCTCCGAGATCAGCTCGTCCTCGTCGTCGTCGGCGCCGCGCGGGCGGGTCCCGGCGATGGGGTGCGTGGTGAGCCGGTCACCCTCCACCCGGAGCAGCAGCTCGGGGCTCGCGCCGACGACCTCGAACGACGCGGTCCGCACGAAGAACAGGTACGGGCTCGGGTTGACCCGCCGCAGGGCGCGGTACAGGGCGAGCCCATCGAGGGGCGTGCCGTCGGGGCCGCTGGGGATCGCGAACGACTGCCGCCTCGCCAGGACGATCTGGATCGCCTCGCCGGCCGCGATGGCCGACTTCGCCTGCACCACCGCCGACTCGAACGCCTCGCGGTCCATGCTGGCCGGGCCGGGCATGGCGGCCTGCATCGACTCGACCCGCGCCGCGGGCCGGCCGGCGCCCGACGGTCCCTGCGCCGCCCGTTCCAGTGCCTCGAAGACCGCCCGTTCCGCGATCCGGTAGCGCCCCTCGAAGTCGGGGGCCTCGGCGTGGAGGGAGGCGATCGCGCTCAGCGTGTGGGTCAGGTGGTCGAAGACCAGGACGAGGTCCGTCTCCTGGAATGCGGCCATCGGGACGCCGATCGGGTCCTTCGCCGGCAGCGGAACCGTCGGCTCGAACGTCGAGGCAGCGTCGTAGCTGAGAGCGCCGACGGCGCCGCCGGGGAACCGGGGAATGTCCGTCGTGGGGGCGATGCGGCGGCGCGGGGTGAAGCGCCGGAGCGCTTCGAGCGGATCGGCCGCCGGCTCCGTGATCGCCGGCAGGTCGGGCGCGTAGGTGTCCACGGTGACCGGGCGGGTGATGGTGCGCGCCAACCCGTCGCGGACCTCCAGCGTGCGGCGCGGCCCCACGCCCAGGAAGGAGTACCGGCCGACGCGCTCGCCGCCTTCCACGGACTCGAGCAGGTAGGCGGGCCCACCGTCATCGAGGGCGAGGAACGCCCCCACGGGCGTCTCCAGGTCGGCCTCCCGCGAGGCGCGCAGGAGCACCGTATCGGCCCCCGCCGCAAGACGGCGTGCCTCGGTGAGGCTGAGCGGGCTTGTCAGCGGCATCTCAATGGCCTCCGGGTGTCCGGCGCGGGGCCGGGAATCAAACGACCTTCCGTCCTGCCGGGACGAAAGGTCGAGACCCTCCGCGGTGCCACCCGCGTTCGGCGTTGCCGCCGCGCTCTGGCCGACGGACCGCCATGACGGTCGATCGGTGCTGCCCGCTATCGCTGGCGCTCTGCGCCGGAGCCTACTTGGCGCACCGCCTGACGCGGTCGCGGTTCGGTCCGGAGGCTCCCGGGTCCATTCGCCGCCGTCCTCGTGCCGGTCTCGCACCACCGCCGGCTCGCTGCGTCGAGGGGATGGCGGGTACTCGTCCCGTTCATCGCCCGGTCTTCGGTTGGCCGGGAGTCTAGGCGCCCGGGC
>DAIDTV010000121.1 GCA_027457005.1 Chloroflexota bacterium | reverse complement strand
CGCCCTGGTGGCGCGGCGCCTCGGGCTCGCCGCGTACCTCGTGGCCTTCCAGAGCACGGGCCGCACGGGCGAGGCCTGGCTGGGCCCGGAACTCCGCGACGAGATCCGCCGCGTCGCCGCCGAGGGCGTGACGCAGGTGGTCGTGTGCCCCGTCGGCTTCGTGGCCGACCATCTCGAGGTCCTGTACGACATCGACATCGAGGCCCGGGCCGTCGCCGGGTCGGTGGGCGTCCGGCTCGAGCGGGCTCGCTCGATGAACGACGATCCCACGTTCATCGCCGGGCTCGCCGACGTCGCCGTCGATGCACTCTCTGATTCCATCCCCCTGCAGTCGACCACAGCCTGAGCGGGCCGACCGCGAACCGAGGCCAAGCATGGACAACCCGCACGCTCCGCACGCCGCCGTCGCAGACCAGCACGCACCGCAGGGAGGCCAGCCCGCCCCCGCCACGCACACCCACTCCCCGGCAGTGGGGGCCGTGCGACCGGACGGGTACGTCTTCGGCCGGGCACCGATGCTGGTCTACTGGGAGACCACGCTCGCATGCGGGCTCGCCTGCCGGCATTGCCGGGCCACCGCGCAGCCGGACCGCCGCCCACTCGAACTGACCACGGATGAGGGCCGGCGACTGCTCGACGACATCCCCGCCTTCGGGCGCCCCTACCCGCACGTGGTGTTCACCGGCGGCGACCCGCTCCGCCGCCCCGACCTCGAGGAACTGGTGGAGGCCGCGACGGCGCGCGGCATCGGGGCGTCGCTTGCCCCCGCGGTGACACCCGACATGACCCTGGCCCGTCTCGCCGCGCTGAAGGCCGCCGGCATCCAGACCATGTCGCTCAGCATCGACGGCTCGGACGCGGCCCGTCACGACGGCTTCCGGGGCGTGCCCGGCACCTTCGCGATGACCGAACGGGCGGTCGAGTGGGCCCACCAGGTCGGCCTGCCGCTCCAGATCAACACCCTGGTGACCGACGAGACGCTGCCCGACCTGCCGGCAACCTACGAGCTGATGCAGCGGCTGGGGATCATCCGCTGGAGCCTCTTCTTCCTCATCGGGGTGGGCCGCGGGAGCGGCTTGCAGGAGATCACGCCGGCGGAGTCCGAACGGCTCAACCACTGGCTGTACGACCTCGCGCTCGAGGCCCCGTTCGCGATCAAGACCACCGAGGCCACGCACTACCGCCGCGTCGCGATCCGCCGGATGCAGGCGGAGGGGCTCGACGACGGTGCCATCGCCGCGACGCCGGTCGGTCGTGGGTTCGGCGTCCGGGACGGGAACGGGATCATCTTCGTCGCCCACGACGGCGCCATCTCGCCGTCGGGGTTCCTGCCCCTCGCCGCGGGCAACGTGCGGACCGACCAGCTCGCGACCGTGTACCGCACCCACCCGGTCTTCACGAGCCTGCGCGACGTCTCCACGTTCAAGGGACGCTGCGGCCGGTGCTCCTACGTGTCGATCTGCGGGGGCTCGCGGGCACGCGCCTACGCGTGGACGGGCGACTACCTGGAGACCGACCCCCTCTGCCCGTACGTGCCGCCCCTCGGCGTCGCGAACGCCTGACGGGCCGGCGCGATGCGCGTGCTGGTGATCGGGGGCGGGATCACCGGGCTGGCGGCGGCACACGCCCTGGCGCGGGCCGGGATCCCGGTCACGCTGACCGAGGCCTCGGACCGGCTGGGCGGCAAGATCCGGACCGAGCGGACCGACGGGTTCCTGGTCGAATCGGGGCCGGACTCGTTCGTGAGCTATCGTCCCGCGGCCCTGCAGCTCGTCCGCGAGCTCGGGCTGGGCGACTCGGTGGTGCGGCCCGTCGCCCCGCGCGTGGTGCACATCCGTACCGGCGGCCGGTTCGTGCCGCTGCCGCAGGAGATGGGGCTCGTGCTCCCCACCCACCTGCGTCCGTTCGTCACCACGTCCCTGTTCTCGCCGCTGCAGAAACTCCGCATGGGGCTGGACCTGGTCCTGCCCCGCGACGGCCTGGCGCGCGACATGGGGGTGGGCGTCTACCTTCGCCGGCGCCTCGGCCCCGCGCTGGTGGACCGGCTGGCGGGCCCGTTGCTCGGCGGCGTGTACGGGACTTCGATCGACGAGCTGAGCCTGCTCGCGGTGGTGCCACAGCTCCGTGACGCCGAGCGCGATCACCGCAGCCTGTTCCTCGCGAGCCTGGCCGCCGGCCGGGCACGGCGATCGGGTGGGGAGTCGCCGTTCATCACGCTGGCTGGTGGCACCGGGCAGCTGATCGACGCGCTGGTGGATGCGCTGGGTCGATCGCCCGAGGTCGACCTCCGCCTGCGGACGCCGGTGGCACGCCTGGAGCGTGGGGGCACCGGCGCGGAGGCGCGCCTCGCGACCGGAGAGACGCTCCGCCCCGACGTCACCATCCTCACCGTCCCCGGGCCGGAGGCGGCCCGGTTGCTCGACGACGTGGCACCGGCCGCGGCCGCGGGCATCCGGACGATCCCGCACGGGACCACCGCGGTGGTGTCGCTGGGCTACCGGGCGGACCAGTTCGCGAAGCCGCCCACCGGGCATGGGTTCCTGGTTGCCGCCGGCGAGCCGCTGTCGATCGACGCCTGCACCATCAGTTCATCGAAGTGGCCGGGCCGGGCTCCGGACGGCATGGTGCTCATCCGCGCGTTCATCGGCTCCCGCAGCGGCCGGGCCGGCGGGATGAACGATGAGGCAGTGGTGGCGGCGGCGATCCGCGACGTGGCTGCGACGATGGGCGCGCGCGGTGAACCGGTGCTGGCACGCCTCGCGCGGCTGACGGGCCAGATGCCGCAGTACACGGTCGGGCATCTCGACCGCGTGGCGAGGATCTTCGCCGGCCTGGAGGGCGTGCCGGGCGTGTTGCTTGCCGGCGCGCCGTACCGCGGCGTCGGCATCCCGGACTGTGTCGCACAGGGCCAGGCTGTGGCGCGGGCGGCCGGCGAGTTGATGGGGGGAGCGCGCGACTGAGCCCCGCACGCGGCCCGGCAGGGCTCCTCCCGGCCCGTTCGTCCTGTGCGCGTCAGAATGGCGAGTGGCACCGGGGCGCGGGGCAGCGCCGGCGACCGGAACGCGACCATCGGGCACAGGCCGAGGCGCGCCTCCCGGGCATCCATTCGATCTCGCAGGAGGGTTTCCCATGCTGGTGTGCGTGCCCGTGACGGGCGACGGACAGATCGACCCGCGCTGGGGGCGAGCGGCCCGTGTGGCGATCGCCGACGTGGCGGAGGGCACCCTGGCGAGCTGGCGGGAGTTCGACGTCGCGTGGGACGACCTCCACGACCAGGGCTCAGAGGGCAGGCACCACGCCCGCGTGGCCCGCTTCCTGCGGGAGCAGGGCGTCCAGGCCGTCCTGGCGCACCACATGGGTCCCGACATGCTGCACATGCTCGAGCGGATGGGCCTGTCCGTGCGCCTGGGCGTCAGCGGGGACGCGCGGACAGCTGCCATCGCTGCCGGCGAAGGCAACGGAGCGGCGCCGAACTGAGGCAACGCCGCGCGGGAGCGGAACGTCGCCGCTGCACGCCGGACCTCTGGCTCGGGCGCGCCTGGTCAGCGGCGGAGCAGGACGTAACGGCCGCCACTGACCACGATCATCAGCACCGCGGTCGCCTCCAGCGGGAACTTGTCGGTCGCAATGCCGATGACCCCGATGATGACGCCGAGAACCACTCCCAGCCACCACGCCCTGTAAAGGTCCACGGCCGATCTCCTGTCTCCACCCGCTAGTGGGCCGCGTCCCTCGCGAACAGCCCCACCGGGCAGGCCACGCCTGTCCCGTGATCCGGGCAGTACCCGTCCGGGTTCTTCGCGAGGTACTGCTGGTGGTAGCCCTCGGCGAAATAGAACTCGGACGCGTCGCGGATCTCGGTCGTGATCGGGCCGTAGCCGGCCGCCGCGAGCTCGCGCGCGAACGCGTCGCGCGACGCCTCGGCCTCCCGGCGCTGCCCGTCCGAATGAGCGAAGACCGCGGAGCGGTACTGCGTGCCCACGTCGTTGCCCTGGCGGTTCCCCTGCGTCGGGTCGTGGTTCTCCCAGAACCGCCGCAGCAGCTCGCCGTAGGACACCATGCGCGAATCGAACACGACACGGACCGACTCGGCGTGTCCCGTTCGCCCGGAGCAGACCTCTTCGTAGGTCGGATTGGGCGTGAACCCGCCCGCGTACCCGACGGCAGTGACGATGACTCCCGGTACCTGCCAGAAGAGCTTCTCCGCTCCCCAGAAGCAGCCGAGCGCGAACGTGGCGAGCTCGCTCCCGGCGGGGTACGGCGGCTGCAGGCGCGCGCCGTTGACGAAGTGGGTCTCCGGCACGGCCAGCGGTTCGGGACGGCCGGGCAGGGCCTCCGAGGGGGACGGCATGCGGAGCTTGCGAGGATCGGCGAACATCATGGCTGGGTCTCGCTGCGATGGGGTCCTCACTGTAGCAAACCGGCGCCGAGGCACTAAGCTCTGCGCGTGGTGCAAGCCGGGGCGGATGCCTCCTGGAACGGACAGCGGCGCCGGCTGACGTGGCTTGCCGTCTCCGTCCTCATCGTCGGGTGGCTCGCGCGCGACGTCCTGCCTCCCTTCGTGATCGCCGCGGTGCTCGCCTATGCCTTCAGCCCGCTCGTCGCCGCGATCGAGGCGCGCACGCATCTTCCGCGCGTGCTGGTGGTCCTGGCCCTGTACGTCGCGGCCCTGGCGGCGATCGGGGTGGCGGCGTGGATCGCGTCGGGGCAGCTGCTGAGCGAGCTCGAGGAGCTGGCGACCGGCGGGGCCACCGCCCTCGCGGAGGCCCTGCGGGCCATCCTGGGTCACGATGCCATCCAGGTCGGGACGCGCCGGATCACAGTGGAGGAGATCGCGCGCCAGCTGAACGTCGCCATCGGCCAGGCGATCGCGACGCCGGGTGGCGCACTGCACATGGCGGAGCTGGTCGGCGACGTCGCGGCACAGACCGTCCTGGTCGTGATCGTGTCCTTCTACCTGCTGCTGGACGGCGGACGTTTCTGGGCGTTCGCGCTGCGGCTCGTCGGACCGGACCAGCGCGACCGTGTCGCCGGGATCGCGGGCCGCATCCACGTGGTGCTGGGCCACTGGCTGCGGGGGCAGCTGCTGCTGATCCTGCTCGTCGCGCTCGTGCTGTACGTGGTGCTGGGCCCGCTGCTGCATCTCCCGTATGCGCTCGCCCTGTCGATGCTGAGCGGGATCCTCGAGATCGTCCCGCTGCTCGGGCCGATCGTCGCCGCCGCGCTCGCCGGAACCGTCGCGTTCTCGCACGGCGGGACCGAGTTCGCGCTGGTGGTCCTGGGCGTCTACCTCGTCGTCCGGGAGGTCGAGGACCAGCTGGTGATGCCGGTGGTGATCGGGCCGCCGTTAAAGGAGTCCTGCACGACCTGGACCGGATCGGTCATGTCCTTGGTGGCCCGGGCGCCGCCCAGATGTCCGCCGACATAGCAGC
>DAIDTV010000120.1 GCA_027457005.1 Chloroflexota bacterium | reverse complement strand
GTCCTTCGGCGGGTGGATCTCCACCTCGGGCCCGACCGACGCCGCCCGCGACGAGCACGAGGGGTCGGCCGTCCACTCGAGCACCGCGGCGCCGCTGGTGTAGCCGGCGCCGAAGGCGACGAAGACCAGCTTGTCGCCCGGCTGCACGCGGCCCCGCTCGACCGCCTCCGCCAGCGCGATCGGCACCGACGCCGCCGAGGTGTTGCCATAGCGGTCGACATTCACGTACACCCGGTCCATCGCGAGCCCCAGCTGCTTCGCCACCGACTCGATGATCCGGATGTTGGCCTGGTGGGGCACGAACAGCGAGATGTCGTCGGGGGTGAGCCCGGCCCGCTCGATCGCCGTGAGCGCGGAGCGCGCCAGCGTCCGGGTCGCGTACCGGTAGGTCTCGCGGCCGTCCATGCGGATGAAATGGCCGCGCTGCTCCACGGTCCCGGACGTCACCGGGTTGCGGTTTCCGCCCGCCGGCACCCAGATGTTGTAGGCGCCGCTCGGGTCGACGGTCAGCTCGAAGCCCAGCAGGCCACCGCCGGTCTCGTCGGACGCCTGCATCAGGACCGCGCCGGCCCCGTCGCCGAACAGCACGCAGGTGTTCCGGTCGCTGAAGTCGCAGACGCGGGACAGCACCTCCGCGCCGATCACCAGCACGGTGCGGTACATGCCGCTGGTGATGTAGGCGTGGGCGGCCGTGAGCGAGTAGACCCAGCCGGAGCAGGCCGCGGCCAGGTCCATCGCGGCGGCTCGCGAGGCGCCGATCGCCTCCTTGACCAGCGCGGCGGTGGACGGGAACTGGTAGTCGGGGGTGACGGTGGCCACCAGGATCATGTCGACGTCGACCGGATCGGCGCCGGCCACGGCGAGCGCCCGGCGGGCAGCGACCGACGCGAGGGTGGCGGTCGACTCCCACGGTGCCGCGACGTGCCGCTCCCGGATGCCGGTGCGCGTCTGGATCCACTCGTCGGAGGTCTCGACCAGCCGCTCCAGGTCGGCGTTGGTGAGGACGCGCGTCGGGGCGTAGTAGCCCCAACCATCAATCCGTGCACTGCGTGGCTGCATGGTCTCCCTCGCTCCCGATCAGGATGGCTCGATCTCGATCAGCGGCTGCTTCGCCCGCACCAGCGCGCCGTCCACGGCGTGCATGCGGATCACGCGACCCGCGGCGTCGCTCTTGATCTCGTTGAAGAGTTTCATCGCCTCGATGAGGCCTATCACCTGGCCGGCCACGACCTCGGCCCCCACCGCCACGTACGGCGCGGCGCCGGGCGACGGCGCGGCGTAGTAGATACCGGTGAGGGGCGCCACCACGGCGTGCGTGCGGGGTCCCGCCTCGATGACCGGCTCGCCAGCCGTGGTGGCCGGGTCGGCGGCGTGGCGCGCGGAATCCTCGGCATGGCCGCTCCCCTGCCCCGTCCCGGCGGCCGACATGGTCTCGACCGCCACGGCGCCGGCCATGAGCTGGCCCGGCTTGCGGAGCACGATCCCGAGCTCGCCGGCCTCGACCTCGATCTCGGCCAGGCCGGAGCGCTCCAGCAGCCCCTCGAGCCGGTCGATCAGCGCGAGCAGCTCCTCGGTGGTGGTCACGAGCGCGCCCCCGGACCCGCGGCCGAGTGCGGCCCCGCCGCCGAGTGCCGCCCCGCGGCCGAGTGCCGCCCCGCGGCCCGGGCCAGCGCGTGGGCGCTCACGCGTCGTCCCACCGGCGGAACAGCAGCACGCTGTTCTGGCCGCCGAACCCGAAGGCGTTGACCAGCGCGACCCCGAACGTCCCCTCGCGCGCCTCTCCGCGCACCAGGTCCAGGCCCGCCGCGTCCGGGTCCGGGTCGTCCAGGTTCAGCGTCGGCGGCACACGGCCCTCCACCATGCCGCGCACCGTCAGCGCGGCCTCGATCGCGCCCGCCGCGCCGAGCGTGTGCCCGAGTGCCCCCTTCGCGGCCGTGACCGGTGGCGCGGCACCCCGCTCGCCGAACAGCTCGTGCAGGCCGCCGAGCTCCGCGCGATCCCCCTCGGGCGTGCTGGTGGCATGCGCGCTCACCATCTCCACCTCGTCGGGCGACAGGCCGGCCTTCTCGAACGCGCGGCGTGCGGCACGCACGGCCCCGCTGGCGCCCGGCGCCGGGAGCGTGAGATGGTACGCGTCCGCGGACGCCGCGTAGCCCACCAGCTCGGCGAGGATCTGCGCGCCGCGGGCCCGGGCATGGCCGAGATCCTCGAGGACGAGCGTGGCGGCGCCCTCCGCCATGACGAAGCCGTCGCGGTTCCGGTCGAAGGGGCGGCTCGCGGCTGCGGGATCGTCGTTGCGGGTGCTCAGCGCCTTCATCGCCGAGAAGGCGCCCACGATCCCCTCGAGCACCGTGGCCTCGGTCCCGCCCGCGAGCATCACCTCCGCGTCCCCCCGGCGGATCGACTCGGCCGCCTCGCCGATCGCGTGCCCGCCGCTGGCACAGGCGCTGACCGTGGCCATGTTCGGCCCGCGCGCCCCCAGCACCAGGCCGATCTGCCCCGCCGTCATGTTGGCGATCGCCATGGGGACGAAGAACGGGCTGATGCGGTCCGGGCCGCGCTCCACGTACGTGCGGATCTCGTCGAAGATCGTGGTGGCGCCGCCGAACCCGGTTCCCACGAACGCGCCGGTCGCGTCCGCCAGCGGCCCGTCCAGCCGCTCCGGGAGCCCCGCGTCGGCCATCGCCTCCCGGGTGGCCAGGAGCGAGAGCTGCGTGGCCCGGTCGGTCCGGCGGATCCCCTTGCGGTCGAGGACGCGGGACGGGTCGGCGTCGAGCACCTCCCCCGCGATGCGGCTGTCGACGCGCGAGGCGTCGAACGACGCGATCGGCCGAATCCCCGACTCGCCCGCGAGCAGCCGCTCCCAGGTGGTGGCGAGGTCGGCCCCGAGTGGCGTGACCGCGCCCATGCCGGTCACGACCACGCGGCGGGACGGGGACGGTGCCGGCACGGTCGAGCGGCCGGTCACGGCACGAGCCGCCGGGCGGGTACCTGGCGGGGCGGAGCCACGTTCACCGGACGTAGCGCCCCGTCCGGATGGTCGCGGCGCGATAGACGTCGCCGGTCAGCCCGCGCTCCGAGAGTTCGTCGCTGACCGGGCGCGTGTCGTAGACGGTGCGCCGCAGGTCGGCGCGCACCTCGTCGCCGTCGATCTCCAGCAGCGCCCAGGCCGCTCCGGGGTCCCCGTCGAACGCGTACCCGCACGAGCCCGGGTTCACCACCTGCTTCCAGCCCAGGTCCCGCACGTCGGCGACGTGGGTGTGGCCGCAGGTCACGATGCGGGCGTCGGTGCGCGCAAGCCGCTCCACGATGGTCGCGACGTCCACGTCCGACCCGAGCCCGGAGGTCTGACTCCCCGGCGAGGCGTGGCACGCCAGCACGAGCGTGTCGTCCACGTGGATGCGGCGCTCCGGCGGGAGGCGGCGGAGCCAGTCGAGCCGCTCGTCGCCCAGCTCGGCGTGCGTCCACTCGGCGGCCACCTCGTGCACCCGCGGCACCTCGTCGATCCAGGGGAAGGCGGCGGCCAGGTCGAGGTCCGCCGCGGCCACGTCGGTGTTGCCCTGGATGACGACCGCGCCCTGGGCCTCCAGCTCGCGCACGCGGTCGACGACGTCGCACGGGCGGGGCCCGTTCATGACGTAGTCGCCGAGCAGCGCGATGAGGTCGGGCGCCTCGCGGCGCACGGCGGCCCCGGGGGTCACGATCCGCTTGAAGCGGCACTCCTCGATGCTGGCGAAGAGGCCCATGGTGTCGCCGTAGCCGGGCTGCTTCGCCACGTAGACGGCCATGGTCTGGGCAAGGGCCTCCACCTGGAGGACGCCAGGCATCACGGGCTGGCCCGGAAAGTGGCCCTGGAAGTACCACTCGGTGGCGGTCACGGCCTTCTGCCCGACGATCCGCTGGTGGGCGGGGTCGTACTCCACGATGCGGTCCACCAGCAGGAACGGCCAGCGGTGGGGAATGAGGGCCTGGATCTCGCGGGTGGTGAGGGCGGTGGCCTCCGCCGTCGCCTCAGACACGTCGTCTCCTCCTCTGTCCGTCAGTCGCGCGCGGCGGCCACGAAGGCCGCGGGACCCACGCGGTCCAGCAGGTTGGTGGTGAACCCGCCCTCCAGGAAGACCGGGTGCGACAGGATCGCGCGGTGGAACGCCACGGTGGTCTCGATCCCCTCGATCCGCAGCTCGGCCAGCGCCGTCCTGGCGCGGGCGATGGCGGTCGCGCGGTCGGGGCCGTGGACGATGAGCTTGCCCAGCAGCGAATCGTAGTAGGGCGGGACGTCGTAGCCGCGGTACAGGTGGCTGTCCATCCGCACGCCCGGCCCGCCTGGCACCCGGTACTCCTCGATCGTGCCCGCCTGGGGACGGAAGTCGTGGGCGATGTCCTCGGCGGTGATGCGGAATTCGATGGCGTGCCCGCGCAGGTCGATGTCCGCCTGGGAGTAGCCGAGCGGCTCGCCCGCCGCGATCCGGATCTGCTCCACCACCAGGTCGAGCCCCGACAGCATCTCCGTGACCGGGTGCTCCACCTGGATGCGGCAGTTGATCTCGATGAAGAAGTAGTTGCCCTGGCCGTCGACCAGGAACTCGAGCGTCCCCACGTTCTCGTAGCCCGCCGCGACGATGGCGCGGACCGCCGATTCGCACAGGTGACGGCGGCTCTCGGGGCCCAGCGCGGGGGTGGGCGCCTCCTCGATCAGCTTCTGGTGGCGCCGCTGCACCGAGCAGTCCCGCTCGCCGACGTGCACGCCGTTGCCGTACCGGTCCACGATCACCTGGACCTCGACGTGCCGGTTCTCCTCCAGCCACTTCTCGAGATAGAGGCTGTCGTCGCCGAACGCCGCCCGGGCCTCCGACCGGCAGATGGGCAGCGCCTGCTCCAGCTCGCGCGGCGACCGGACCATGCGCATCCCCTTGCCCCCGCCGCCGGCGGACGGCTTGACGAGCACCGGGTAGCCGATCCGCTCGGCCTCCTCGAGCGCGTGGGCGTCGTCGCGGACCAGGCCGGAGCCGGGGATGGTCGGGAGTCCGTGCTCGGCGAGGACGCGCCGGGTGGCGGCCTTGGAGGCGAACCGCTCGAGCACCTCGGCGGGCGGCCCGATGAAGGTCAGGCCGTGGGCACGGACCATGTCGGCGAACGCGTCGTCCTCCGACAGGAAGCCGTAACCGGGATGGATGGCGTCGCAGCCGGTGACGATCGCGGCCGAGATGATGGCCGCGGCCGACAGGTAGCTGCGCTTCGCGTCGGCGGGGCCGATGCAGATCGCCTCGTCGGCCTGCTGGACAGCCAGCGTGTCGATGTCGGCCTCGCTGTAGGCGACCACGGCGGGGACGCCCAGCTGGCGGCAGGCGCGCAGCACGCGGAGCGCGATCTCCCCCCGGTTGGCGATGAGGATCTTGGTGAACACTCAGCTCGCCTCCGGGGGGGCTTCGGGGGCGGTC
>DAIDTV010000119.1 GCA_027457005.1 Chloroflexota bacterium | reverse complement strand
ATCCTGGGTCGAGCCGTTTACGAGGGAGCATTCACCCTGGCGGAGGCGCGGTCGGCGCTCGCGGGCTGACGGCCGACGTGCTCGAGAGCTGACGGCCGACGCGCGAGTGCTCGCGGGCTGACGGCCGTCGCGCTCAGTGCGCGGCCGCGGTCTCCTCCTTCTTGTGCGCGTCGATGACCTTCTGCGCGATGTGCGCCGGCACGTCCTCGTAGTGGTCGAGCGTCGCGGAGAACGTGCCGCGGCCCGCGGTGAACGCACGGAGCTCGGTCGCGTACGTGGCCAGCTCGGACTGCGGGACGTGCGCCCGCACCACCTGGATGCCGCCGCCCGCGCTGTCCATGCCCAGCACCCGGCCACGGCGCGTGTTGAGGTCGCGGTTCACGTCGCCCATGTAGGCCTCGGGCACCCGGATCTCCACTTCCATGATCGGCTCCAGGAGCACCGGGCTGGCGTCAAGCAGCCCCTTCCGGGTCGCCATCGACGCCGCCAGCCGGAACGAGAGCTCGTCCGAATCCACCGGGTGGAAGGAGCCGTCGTAGAGCGTGGCCTTGAAGTCGACCACCGGGTAGCCTGCGATCACGCCCCTGGAGGCCACGTCCCGCACGCCCTTCTCCACGCCGGGGAAGAACTGCTTGGGGACCACGCCACCCACGACCTTCTCGTTGAACTCGACGCCGGCACCGGGGTTGGGCTCGATCTCGATCCAGACGTGCCCGAACTGGCCGTGGCCGCCGGTCTGCTTCTTGTGCCGCCCCTCGACCTGCGTGCGGCCCCGGATGGTCTCCCGGTACGGGATGCGGGGGGCGTGCGTGAGGACGGCGGCACCGAACTTGCGCTTCAGCCGCTCCACCAGCACCTGGATCTGGTTCTCGCCCACGGCCCAGAGCAGCTGCTCCCCGGTTTCCACCTGCCGCTCGACCCGGACGGTCGGCTCCTCCTCGACCAGCCGGCCCAGCGCCTGGCCCATCTTGTCCATGTCGGCCTTGGTCTGCGGCTCGATCGCGACCGGCAGGGTCGGGGCCGGGAACTGCAGCGGCGGCATCGTGACCGGGCGTTCGCGCGGCGTGAGCGTGTCGCCGGTCAGCGTCGCGCTGAGCTTCGCGATCGCGCCGATCTCGCCGGCCTTGAGCTCGCCGACCGCCTCCTGATCCTTGCCGTGCAACGCCAGCACCTGGCCGATGCGCTCCTCCTCGCCCCGGACCGGATTCCACACGTGGTCGTGGCTGCGGATGGTCCCCGCGTGCACCCGGAAGAACGTCAGCCGGCCCACGAACGGGTCGGCCGTGGTCCGGAACACGTGCAGGAGCAGCGGGGCGGATGGATCGGGCGCCACCTCAACGGCCTTGCCGGCGCCGTCCAGGGCGGCGACCGGTCCGCGCTCCACGGGGGAGGGGAGGTACGCCACGATCGTGTCGAGCAGGCCGGTCACCCCGATCCCGCGGGCCGCCGACGTGACCACCACCGGGGCGATGAGGCTGCGTCGCACGGCCTCCGCCACGCATCCCTCGAGCTCCGCGTCGGTGATCTCCTCGCCCTCGAGGTACTTCGTCATGATCTCGTCGGAGGCCTCCGACGCGGCCTCCACGAGCTGCTCGCGGCGCCGCGAGACCTCGTCCGCCAGCTCGGCGGGGACCGGCCCCTGCGACACCTTGTCGCCCTGCCAGGTGTACGCGACGCGATGGACCAGGTCCACGTATCCCCGGAAGGACTCGGCGGTGCCGATGGCCACCTGGAGCGGCGCGATCTTCTGGCCGAAGCTCTCCCGCAGCCGGTCCAGCGCCGCACCGGGATCGGCGTTCTCGCGCTCGCACCGGGTGAGCACGAACAAGGCCGCGATGCCCGTCTCGCGTCCCAGCTGGACCGCCTTCTCGGTTCCTGCCTCGACCGCTCCCGACGCGTCCATCGCGATCAGGGCTGCGTCCGCCGCCGCGTACCCCTGGATCACCTCGCCCACGAAATCGGCGTATCCGGGCGTGTCGACGATCGTCACCCGGTGGTCGCCGTGGTCGAGAGAGGCGACGGCGAGGGCCAGCGACAGGTGCCGCTTCTGCTCCTCGGGCTCGAAGTCGAGGCTCGCGGTGCCATCGTCAACGCGGCCAAGCCGGCCGATCGCCCCGGCGCTGTGCAGCAGGTGCTCGGCCAGCGTCGTCTTCCCGCAGCCGGCATGGCCAGCCAGGACGACGTTCCGGAGACGGTTGGCATCGACGTTCTTCATCGAGGGCAGCCCTTCGTGCAGTTCGAGGCAAGCGGAGACCGGGGGGCGCGGCCCGGTCATTCTAGTAGAATGCCGGGGATGTCCGGACACTCCAAGTGGTCGCAGATCAAGCGCCAGAAGGGCGCGAACGACGCGAAGCGCGGCGCCGTGTTCACCAAGGTCGCGCGCGACATCGCGATCGCCGCTCGCGCCGGCGGTGGCGATCCCGACGGAAACTTCAAGCTGCGGCTCGCGATCGAGAAGGCGCGGGCCGTCAACATGCCGGCCGACAACATCAAGCGCGCCGTCGAGCGCGGGGCCGGCGGGGGCGAGGCCGAGCAGTTCGAGGAGATCACCTACGAGGGCTACGGTCCCGGCGGCGTGGCGATCATCGTCGAGGCGGCCACCGACAACAAGAACCGCACGGCGGCCGACGTCCGTGCCATCTTCACCAAGCACGGCGGCCAGCTGGCCGGTTCGGGGGCCGTGGCCTGGCAGTTCGAGCAGCGCGGCGTGATCTCGCTCCCGCTGACCGGGCAGGACGCCGACGAGGTCGCGCTGCTGGCCATCGACGCGGGCGCGGACGACGTCGACACGGATGCCGACCCGCTCGAGGTCTACACCGCGCCCACCGAACTCGAGGCGGTGCGCCGGCAGCTCGAGACCGCGGGCGTCCGGATCGAGTCGGCCGAGCTGACGATGCAGGCCCGGAACACCATCGAGGTCGATGTCTCCAAGGCGCGTGCGAACCTGCGGCTGATCGAGCATCTCGAGGATCACGACGACGTGCAGCGCGTCACGGCGAACTTCGAGATCCCCGACGAGGTGCTGGCCGAGGCGGCCACCGCTTGATCGTCCTCGGGATCGACCCGGGCACGGCGCTGACCGGTTACGGCGTCGTCGAACGCACGGGCTCCCGGATCCGCGCCATCGACTACGGCTGCATCGAGACGCCGTCCGACCGGCCGCTTGCCGAGCGACTGCTGGAGATCCGGGCCGCCATCGCGGACCTGATCGGGACGCATGAACCGTCGCTGGTCGCGGTGGAACGGCTCTTCTTCAACCGCAACGTCCAGACGGCGTTCGCGGTCGGCCAGGCACGGGGGGCGGTGCTGCTGACTGCGGCCGAGCATGGCCTGCCGGTCTTCGAGTTCACCCCGAACGAGGTCAAGATCGCCGTCACCGGGTACGGCCGCGCCCCGAAGGCGCAGGTGCAGCGGATGGTCCAGGTCGTGCTGGGGCTCCCGGAGCTTCCGCGTCCGGACGATGCGGCCGACGCGCTGGCGATCGCGATCTGCCTGGCGCACAGCCGACCGGTTGCGGCCTGACGTGCCGTGATCGCGTCGCTTCGCGGGACGGTCGATGCGATCCACGCCGACTCGCTCGTGATCGAGGTCGGTGGAGTCGGCTATCGCGTCTTCGCGGGCCCGGGCACGCTGGCCTTCGCGCGGCAGGGTGAGCCGCTGAAGCTCCACACCCACCACATCGTGCGCGAGGACCTGCAGGCGCTCTACGGGTTCCGGACCGTGGAGGAGCTTGGCTTCTTCACCTTGCTGCTCACGGTGACGGGAGTGGGGCCGAAGGTGGCACTGGCGATCGTGTCCTCGCGCCCGGTCGCCGACCTGCAGCTCGCGGTCATGCAGGGTGACGAGGCGGTGCTGACCGCCGTGTCCGGAGTCGGGAAGCGGCTGGCCGCGCGGATCGTGCTCGAACTGCGCGAGAAGGTCGCGGCGGCGGGGATGGCGGCGGCAGCGGCGCCGGGGCATGGGCCGCTCTCCGGGGCGACCGAGTCCGAGGTCGTGGCGGCCCTGCAGGCGCTGGGCTACTCGCAGTCCGAGGCCCGCGAGGCTGCGCGGGCGGCCGCGACGGACTCCGGGTCCGGCGCGTCCCTGGAGGATCACGTCAAGGCCGCGCTCCGGCGCCTCAGCCGCGAGTAGGGCACTCCCGCGCCCCGACGAGCGCCGGACGAGGCACCGGCTGCCTGCTCCCACAGAACCATATCCCGCACCACTCCCGAGTCCGATTTCGGCAGAGCCCGATCCAGCAGAACTCGACCTGCAGGACTTGCACACCCTGCACGTCATGTGCGACCGCAGGGGGTTGGACCGGCTGCGATCCTGCAGGACTTGCACCCACGGCACGTTAGGTCCAGATCGATGTTCGTTCGAGCAGCACCGGCCGGCGCGGACAGCCGACTTGGATCTCCTCCAGCCGCCCGCACAGCGCCCAGGGGCCGCAGGAAAGGTCGTCAAGCGGACATGGCGTTCTGCCCGTGCACAAACTGCAGGATGCGGCGACCGCGCGGCCCAGCGGCCGCAGGCGGGGCCGGCCGCCAAGGGCTGCGGGGCGGCCCCCAAAACCCCACCGCCCACGGCCGCGCGCGGGGCCACGCGCCGAACGGCAGGGACGGGGCGACCAGCGCCCGGCACCCGCAGGCGCAATCGTGAACAGGCGTTCTAGATCGCCCCACCCGTAGCCTCGTCACCTGCTAGACTCGGCCCCCATGGAGCCCGCTCCCCGCGTCGTCGGATCCGCCGCGCTCGCCGTCGAGGAGGCCGTCGTCGAGACGAGCCTGCGGCCACGCCACCTCGACGAGTACGTGGGGCAGCTGCAGGTCAAGCGGAACCTCGGCACGCTGCTGGAGGCGGCGAAGCGGCGCGGTGAGGCGGCCGACCACGTCCTGCTCTACGGGCCACCGGGACTCGGCAAGACCACGCTCGCGAACATCGTCGCGCGCGAGCTCGGCGTGAACATCCACACCACCAGCGGGCCGGCGATCGAGCGGGCCGGCGACCTCGCCGCGATCCTCACCAACCTCGAGGAGCGCGACGTCCTGTTCATCGACGAGATTCACCGGCTCAACCACACCGTCGAGGAGATCCTCTACCCTGCCATGGAGGATTTCGTCATCGACGTGATGATCGGGCGCGGCCCGAGTGCCCGCAGTCTTCGACTGTCGCTGAAGCCGTTTACCGTGGTCGGCGCAACCACCCGGGCCGGTCGGGTCGGTGGTCCACTCAGCGACCGGTTCGGCGCGATCTACCGGCTCGAGTACTACGACGCCGCCGACCTGTCGGCCATCGTGCGCCGGTCTGCCGCCATCCTGGGCGTCGCGATCGAGGAGGATGCGGTCGATGTGCTGGCGCGTCGCGGGCGCGGCACGCCGCGCATCGTGAACCGCCTGCTCAAGCGCGTCCGGGACCACGCGGAGGTGCGCGGTGCCGAGCGCATCACGGCGCCCCAGGCCGAGGCGGCGATGCGCGAGATGGAGATCGACGACGAGGG
>DAIDTV010000118.1 GCA_027457005.1 Chloroflexota bacterium | reverse complement strand
GTCACCAGGCGGTCGATCGTCGGCGTCTCCATCGCCGAATGCCCCGCGTCCGGGACCACCTGGAAGTCGGCCTCCGGCCAGCGGCGGTGGAGGTCCCAGGCGGTCCTGATGGGGCAGACCACGTCGTAGCGGCCCTGCACGATCACGGCCGGTATCTCGCGAATGCGGTCGACGCCGTCGAGGAGCTCGTCGGGCGAGGCGAAGAAACCGCCGTTCACGAAGTAGTGGCACTCGATCCGTGCGAACGCGTCGGCCATCGACTCGTCGCCGAAGCGCTCGATGAGCCGCGGATCCGGCTGCAGCTTGCTGGTGCTCGCCTCCCAGCGGCTCCAGGCGCGCGCGGCCTCGGCGCGGATGACCGGGTCGTCGCCGGTGAGCCGCCGGTGGTACGCGGCGACCAGGTCGCCGCGCTCGGCCACGGGGATCGGTGCCAGGTACTCCTCCCACGCGTCGGGGAAGATGAAGCTCGCGCCTTCCTGGTAGAACCACCGGATCTCGTGCGGCCGCAGCAGGAAGATCCCGCGCAGGACGAGCGCCCGCACCCGGTCGGGATGGCGCTCGGCGTAGGCGAGCGCGAGGGTGCTGCCCCAGGAGCCGCCGAACACGACCCAGCGCTCGATGCCGAGATGCACGCGCAGCCGCTCCATGTCGGCGACGAGGTCCCAGGTCGTGTTCTCCGCGAGGCTGGCGTGGGGACGGCTCTTCCCCGCGCCCCGCTGATCGAACAGCACGATCCGGTACGCCGCGGGGTCGAAGAAGCGCCGGTCGTCGGCGCTCGCGCCGCCACCGGGGCCGCCGTGCACGAACACCACCGGCGTGCCTGCCTGGCTCCCGCTCTCCTCCCAGTAGACCTCGTGGATCTCCGACACGCGGAGGTGGCCGGTCCGGCCGGGTTCGAGGGGTGGATACAGTTCGTGCACATCGCCTCCGCGGTGGACGAGGCTCGGGCCGTGCGATCCGCCGGCCGCCGGTCGCCGCGTCGCCGATCGTAGATGGTGGCGGGGCCGGCCGTCTCGCCGATGGGGCCGCGGAGGCCGCGGCCCTCCCCGAAGGGACACGAATCAGCCCCGTCGCTGGAATGGAGGCGCGGCCCGGAAGGGGTCATCATTGTCGGCAACGACGCGCAGAGGGGCCGGGCGGACATGGCGGCAGCGGAAGTGGCTGGATCGCTCACGACGCCGTCCGAGGCTGCCCCCGTCGCGGAGGGCATCTCAGGCGAGCACGCGCCCGCCGGCGAGCACGTACCCATCCGCGAGAGCGCCCGCGGCGATCGTCTTCCGGGGCTCGACGGGCTGCGGGCGATCGCCGTCCTGGCGGTGGTGGTGTACCACGCCGACCTCGGCTGGCTGCCCGGCGGGTTCCTCGGCGTCGACGTCTTCTTCGTGATCAGCGGGTTCCTGATCACGACGCTGCTGCTGGCCGAACGCGAACGGCTCGGCCGGATCCGGCTCCGGGCGTTCTGGATGCGGCGCGCCAGGCGGCTGCTGCCCGCCCTGTTCCTCGTGCTCGCGGCCACCCTCACGCTCGCGGTGGTCCTTGCCCCGGACGAGGTCGCGCGGCTGCGCGGAGACACCCTCGCTGCCCTCGGCTACATCACGAACTGGTACCTGATCGTCCGGCAGCAGTCGTACTTCGAGGCCATGGGGCGCCCGTCCCCGCTGCTGCACCTGTGGTCGCTCGCCGTCGAGGAGCAGTTCTACGTGGTCTGGCCGCTCGTCCTGGCCGCCGGCCTGCTGCTCGTACGCCGGCGCGGCATGCTCGTCGCCAGCCTGGCCGGGGCGATCGGATCGGCCCTGCTGATGGGGTGGCTCTACCAGCCGGGGGTCGATCCCTCGCGGGTCTACTACGGCACCGACACGCACGCCACGGGGCTGCTCCTGGGGGCGGCCCTCGCACTGGCCTGGACACCGGTCCGGGAGGTGCTCGTGTCAGTGGCGGGCAGGGGCGGCGGGCCCGCCGAGCTGCCGGCAGCGGCAGGAGCGGCGGTTGCCGCCCGCGGACCGCGCGACCTGCCGCCCTGGCCCGAGGAGCCGCTCCGGCCCGTGCCGGCCCGCCGTCCGCGCTCCTTCGCGCCCACGTCCCGGGATCTGCTGGGAGTGGCCGGCCTGCTGGTGATGGGCCTGTGCTTCGTGCTCCTCGACGAGTACCAGCCGGTCCTGTACCCGGGTGGGTTCGTGGTGCTCGACCTGGCGACGGCGGCCGTGATCGTGGCCGCGGTGCACGCGCGCGGCCGGCTCGGAACGCACGTGCTCGACCGGCAGCCGCTGCGCTGGATCGGCGAGCGCTCGTACGGCATCTACCTCTGGCACTGGCCGATCTTCACCCTGACGCGCCCGAACCTCGACGTTGCACTGGATCCGCTGCCCGACCTCGTGCTGCGAGTGGCGCTGACGCTGGTCGCCGCCGCTCGCCCGGACGGACGGCTCCACGTCGCGATACTCGATGTCGGACAGGGCGATGCCATTCTCCTTGCCGGCTCGTCCGGCGGCCGGATCCTCGTCGACACCGGCCCCGATCCCGAACGTCTCCTCCCGCAGCTCGACGCGCGGATTCCCCCATGGGACCGGCGGCTGGATCTCCTGGTGCTCACCCACCCCCACGAGGATCACGTCGGCGGCGCTCTCAATACCGAACCAACCGGTATCGATCGCCAGGTCGTAGAGACGCACATCGAGCCAGTCGCGTCCGTACACCTGCTTGATGTACGCCGCGCGGTTCGCGTCCATCTCGTGCACGCGGCGCGCGGCCGGCGCCTCGCTGATCCCCTCGCGCTCCATCACCACCCGCTGCCGGAACGCCGGCTCGGCGTGCAGGAACACGTGGAACACCCCGGGGTCCTCGCGCAGGATGTGGGCTCCGCCCCGCCCGACGATCACGACGTTCCCCGCACGGGCCGCCTCCCGGACCGCCTCCTGGGTCAGTTCCAGGACCTCGCGGCGCGGGTCGTAGGCCGGATCCGGATACGGAGGCTCCCACGCCATGCCGAGCCCGGCGGCCAGCGGGGAGAACGAAAGCGCCAGCCGGTCGAGCACGGTCGAGGGGCGCTCGTCCTCGGCCTCGACGTCCTCCGGCGTGAGCGAGGCCTTCCGGGCGACCTCGGCGATCAGGGACTGGTCGACGATGTCCAGGTGCAGGCTGTCCGCGACCAGCCTGGCCACGCTCGACCCGCCGGCGCCGAACTGCCGTGAGATCGTGATGACGGGCATCGGTCACCTCCACGATCGGCTTCCCTCGCCACGGGGCGAGCATAGCGCTCCCCGTGGCGGCGGACAGAGGCGAAGGGCCCGGGTCGCCGGCTGACCGGCGGCCGTCTCCCTTCCGCCGTGTCAGGCGCGTTCCCGGTTCCCGCGCCTGCCCTGGCCTTCGACCCAGAGGTCCCACTCGAACGCGGGACGGTAGCCGAGCTGCTCGTACATGCTGCGGGCAGCCGCGCTGTCTCGAGCGACCTCGAGCCAGAGCAGCCGGTGCCCGGTCGCGAGCGCGGCCCGGGTCGCGATGGTCGTGATCAGCGTCCCGTACCCACGGCGCCGCGCCCGTGGCACGACGCCCACCCCGTCGAGGCAGGCCAGCCCCCCGAACGTCCAGAGGCGTGCGGTCCCGACCGGCTCATCCGCGACGCGGGCGACGTAGGCACGCAGCCTGCCGGCCGCGAGCGCGCGCTCGATCGCGGCCAGGCGCGCCTCCGCGAGCGATTCCTCGAGACCGAAGACGGCACGCTCGAGGGCCTCGTATGCCGGCGCCGTGAGGCGGGTGACGGCCTCGATCCGCATCCGGGGGTCCAGGTGGGGGACGGCGGCGGCCACCCGGGTCCAGAGGATCAGCCGGTGCAGCACCGCGTGCCAGCCGAGCCCGGACAGGCGCTCGGCCAGGTCGGACGGCTCCGTCAGACCGGGCGCCACGGTGACGGCCGGGTGATCGCCCGAACGGCGCAGCTCTGCGGCGAGCCGTTCCAGGTGCCGGAGCACGCCTGCCGCATCGGTGGGCCACCGGACGCGTTCCGCATGGTTGAGGGCGGGACCGCGGCCGGGCCAGCGCACGAGCGACGCGCCGAGGGCAGCGTCGTCGCGGGTCGTCGCGCCGGCCAACGCGGCCAGCTCGACCAGCTGGGCTTCGATCCGCTCCAGCTCCTCCCGCGTGGGGGCCGCCGGCTCCGCGTCCGCGCCGGGAGCTCCGGCCGAACGGAGACGCGCAGTGTCGGGCCGTTCGATCGGGGGGAGCGAGCCTGCCACCGAGCCACTCTACCAGTAGCCGGACGGGTGACCGGGGCCCGGAAACCTCGGGACCTGCCGCCGGCAACCCGTCAGGCGGTGGCACGCACCGCCGTCTCGCCGAGCACGATGCGACGGAGCCAGCGGACCGGCGGCGATCCGTGCGAGACCACCGCCTCGAGGTGACCCCGGTAGTCGAAGTCCCCGACATCGCCGTAGCCGCCCACGACCCGGGGCTCCGGCACGTCCTCCCGCCGCCCGCCATGCGACTCGGCCCACCGGCGGCGCGCTTCGATCTCCAGGTCCCACAGCTCCACGGACCCGGCGTAGTAGGTGGACAGCTGGGTCGACGTCAGGCACGCACGAAGCCACTTGGCGCGCGCCTCCTGCTCCTCCTGGAAGCCGGTCTCGACCATCAACCGCATCGCCTCGTCCTCGGTCATCGACCCGGCGTGGATGCCCACGTCGAGCAGCACGTTGACGACCGATCGCAGGTAGAACTTCCAGTGGGTGAGCATCAGCGCGGGGTCCCGGCGGCCGTAGCCGACGTCCATCATCGACTGCGTGATGTAGACGGCCCAGCCCTCGGCGAACGCGCCCGACCCGAAGACCGATCGCACCAGCGAGGGGCACCGGTTCGACCAGTCGAGCTGCAGGAAATGGCCCGGGACGGCCTCGTGGATGCACAGGAGGCGCAGCATCCGGTCGTTGTCCTCGCGCAGGTACGACTCCACCCGCTCCTCCGGCCAGTCGGTCCCGGGCGGCGTGATCCAGAACAGGCTCTGCTGTCCCTGCTCCAGCGGGCCGGGCGGGTCCAGGAATGCGCCGCCCAGGGCCCGCATGAACGCAGGCGTCCAGGTGATCTCGAGATGCTCGTGCGGCAGCCCGATCATCTGGTTGCGCCGGATGAAGCGCTCGATCCGTGCGATCTCCCGGCTGCAGTAGTCGACCAGCTCGTCGGGCCGCCGGTGTTCGCGGGCGATCGCGTCGAGGACGCGCCGGACGACCGGGTCGTGGCCCGGGCCCGGGGCCTCCCCCGGAGCGGCGCCCGCAAGGGCCTCGTTCCCGTCGGCGGACGGCAGAGGCTCGGCACCCATCCATGCCGGCCACAGCTCGCGCGCGAGCCGGGCCATCTCGGCGCGCACCACTGCCGCATCGCGCGAGGCGCGGGCCATGAGTTCGCCGGGGGTCAGGTCGCTCCCCAGCACGTGGTGGAGCTTGCGCGCATACAGGTCGGGCCCGAGCCTCCCCTCCCCGCGCGACCGGGGCAGCACGT
>DAIDTV010000117.1:5135-5504 GCA_027457005.1 Chloroflexota bacterium | reverse complement strand
CTGTAGGCCAGACGCATGATGGATTCCATGTTGTCGTCCACCGACTGGATGAAGCAGGCGCTGCACTGCGGGTGCTCGTATTGCGTGGCGGCGCGCTCGGCCTGGCCGGTCCGGGCGGTGTAATGCCAGTTGCCGCGGTTGCAACTGCTCCCGATGCCGTACTGGTGAAACAGGCCGACGTTTAACCAGACCGGCGAGTTGAACGACATCTTCTGGTGGAGGATCAGGTGCGTGAGCTCCGCGCGGAACGCCTCGAGATCCTCGTCGGTCGCGAAGTAGCGGCCCGCTACCGCCCAGCCGCAGATGGTGTCGACGACGCGGCCGATCAGCTGGCGGACGCTGTGCTCCCGGCCCGGGGTGCCCAGGTGC
>DAIDTV010000117.1:0-5125 GCA_027457005.1 Chloroflexota bacterium | reverse complement strand
CTCCAGCTCTCCGGGACCTCGACGTCGGTCTGCTCGAAGACGACCTTGCCGCTCTCGTTGCCGATGCTGGCGGTACGGATCGCCCACGCCACCTCGTCGTACGGGTGTACGCCGGGTCGTGTCCAGCGGCGCTCGAAGCGGATCCCCCCGGGACCCTTGGCCCGGGTATGCTCCACGGTGTTCGAGCTGGCGGATCCGGTCGCGCGGGCCATCGGTGGACTCCCTCCATGCCTCGGTTCGGACGATGTCGCGGACGGTTCCAGGCGCCACTCCAGCGGCCGGCCGCAGAGGGCTAATCTACCTCGCCGGCAGGCACTGTCAAGCCCGAAACCACAAGATATTGTGGTGCTGGGGTTCCGCGGACCGCAACATGTGGTGTTCGGCCGGGTCCGGTCGATCGGCAGGCTTCCCCGTGAGGTGTGTCCGGCAGGCCGTGTCCAGGGGTCCGGCCACGCGCGTGCCGCGGGGAGTCACGGTGCCTTCCGGTTAGCATCTGACCGGCGGCCGGGCAGGTCCCTGGCGGTGGAGGAGGGAATGGCAAGCCACGCGCGGGGCACGTTCCAGGGGACGCCGGCGACCGGCACGTCCCGGCACGGCGTGGGCGCGGAAGGCGGGCGTGGGCCGGCGAGCGGGCTCGCCCTGCGAGTGGCGATTGCGGCCGACGCGGCGCTCGTCCTGGCCCTGTCGCTGGCCGCGTACGAGGAGTACCGCGGCGTGCTGGTCCCCGAGAGCGGCGTGTTCGGGGAGACGCTGGAGACGGTGCGGTCGCATCTCGAGGGGGGCGTGGAGCCGCGGGGTGCACACCCGGCCGCGACGCCGGACGCGACGGACGCGACTGACCCGGCTCGTTCGGGCGCGGTGATCGCATTGGTCGACGGAACGGCGGTGGGATGCGCACGCTGGGCCGTGCGGTCGGACGACGCGGCGCCCGGGGTTGGACAGCGGGATGACGGGGCGACACCACTCCGCACCTACCTCTACGTGGGGCGGGTCTCCGTGCTGCCCGCGTTCCGCGGCCGCGGTGTCGCGACCGCGCTGATGGCCTGGTGCGAGCGGCTCGCGGTCGATCGCAGCCTGCACGAGGTGCGGCTGGGGGTGCGCCTCGGCCTCGTCCGGAACGAGGCGCTGTACCGCCGCCTCGGCTACCTGCCGACGGGACTGCTCGAAGAGCGCGTGGGGTACGGTCCGATCGCGCGGTGGATGGCCAAGCGCGTCGGCGACGGGGCGGCCTGAGTTCCAATCGGGCGCGCCCCCGACCCGCCGTCGGACCCTTGCGGTCGCGCCGGGAGCGGGTCACGATTCCACCAGCCGGGGGAGCGGAGGTCGGCGTGGTCCGGGTCACGATCGGGCAGGGGCGCCTGGTGATCGAGGTCGAGGGCATCGACCGTTTCCTCGCGATGCGCCACCGGGTCGACGTGCCGCTCGAGCACGTTGTCTGGGTCCAGCCGCGCCCGGACGAGGCGTACAACGGCCCCACGGGGACCCGGGTGCCGGGGGCCCACGTGCCGGGCCTGGTGTCGACGGGAACGTTCCGGGGGACGGACGGTGACGTGTTCTGGGACGTGCACGACCCCGGCAAGAGCATCGCGATCGGGCTGCGGGACGAGCCCCTGGTCGGGATCGTGGTCGAGGTCGACGACCCGGACCGGGTCGAGCGGGCCATCGTGCGGGCGCTGCGGGGCGAGCAGGATGGGACGCAGTCGCCCTGACGAGCGGGAGGGATGGCCATGGAAGGGTGGCACCGCGGGCTGCGGGACCGCCATTCACTGCCTGAACGGCAACCTGCTCCGGGCGCTGATCGGGTTAGGACGGCTGGACGACCCGCGGGTCGGGCGATCGATCGACTGGCAGGTGGCGGTGATCACGGGGGAGGGGAGCGGCGCCGCCCACCGGCCGGCCACGTCGGGTCCGGGGTTCCGATGCTCGGCCAACGACCATCTCCCGTGCGCGTGGGGAGCGGCGGCACCTGACCGCTACGGGATGGTCGTGGGGGTATTCAGGCCGCTGTAGGCGTGCAGCCCCGAGAAGTACAGGTTCCCGAAGAACGTGAAGAGGATGGCCCCGAACCCGATCACGAGGATCAGCGCCGCCGGGCGGCCCGCCCATCCCCGCTGGTTCCGCGCGTGCAGGTACACGGCGTAGATCAGCCAGGTCACCAGCGCGGAGGTCTCCTTGGGGTCCCAGCTCCAGTAGCTTCCCCACGCGATCGAGGCCCAGTAGGAGCCCAGGATGATCATGGTGGCGAAGATCGGGAAGCCGATGATCACGGCCCGGTATGCCACGGCATCCAGGACCCGGTGCGAGGGCAGCCAGGCGTACCGGTCGCCCGTCCCCTGGACCAGGTAGCCCACGGCCGCGGCGAAGCTGGTCGCGAAGATGCCGTAGCTGATCATTGCCATGGCCACGTGGATGGTGAGGAGGGGCGCGTTGTCGAGGGCCGGCACGAGCGGCTCGATGGTGGCGGGCAGCGTTGCCGCATAGCCGACCAGGAACAGCGCCACGCCGAGCGGAAGGAACCCGAGCGCCCGGATCGGGTAGCGGCGCTGGAGGAACAGGTAGCCGCACGTGATCCCCCAGCTGAAGGCCACCGAGAACTCGTACATGTTGCCCCACGGACCGCGCCCCACGATGATGGCGCGCAGGAGCATCGACAGCCCGATGAGCACCCACGCGACCCACGCTCCGGTCATGGCGATCCCGATCACGGGCGTGCTCATGCCGATGTCGTCCGGGTGGGCCTCGCCGGCGGCCGTGAGACCCGCGGTCCCGGAACCGGGGGTTCGCCGGCCCGCCGCGCTTCCGCCCAGGTCGACCGTTCCGGTCCCCGCACCCGCACCGGCGAGCGTGGTCGTGGGGACCAGCACGGCGAGCGACCGGCGACCGGCCGCCAGCATCGCCGTGTGCGCGACGTGGAAGACGAACGCAAAGACGAGCGCGAGCCCGCCGCCGGTGAAGAGGTAGAGCGACATCTGAGCCACGGTGGCCTCCTGTGGGGGCGCGCTGCGCCCGGGATCAGGCTGCGGCGGCCCCGCCCGGAGGCGGACCGCCGTGTGCCGCGGCGACGAGTGCCGGCAGTTCCCCGAGGACGTATCGGGTACCGCAGGCGGGGCAGACCTGGCGCGCCGCCGGCCGGACGGTTCCATCCACCGGGCAACGCACCTCGAGGTCGCGCCCGCATGCCGGGCAACGGGTGTCCCGTGGCGCGAAGACGAGGGCGTCGTGCGGACAGTAGGGCACGTTCGCCGGGACGACGGGCATGCCCAGCGCGTCGCGCTCGACGGGCCGGACCTCTACCGTCGCCAGCCGGACGCGGCCCCGCCGCCGCCGGACGGCCTCGACCCCCCAGCCGAGGACCACCAGGGTCAGGATGGGACCCACCACGCCGATGACCAGCAGGATCGGCAGGACGGCGATGATGGTGCCCCAGTCGGGGATGATGACCTTGCTGAGGAACTGCAGGAACTGCGTCCAGAGGCCCGTCATGGCCCGCAATCATAGCCACATGTGCCGGCAGGCGGGCCGGATGGCCCGGGCCGAACGGCAGGGGCACGCCCCGCTCGTTCCGGTCGGCATGGCGTGGAGCCGGTCGCCGGCCGGCTCGCAGCGAGGACAGGGTCGGGGCGGGCTACCATGGCCCGGACACCCACGCTCGGGGAGGCACTGGATGAGCGAGCACCCGCGAGAGGGCGAGATGGCGCGCGTCGAACCGCCGGGGGACGCAGGGCGGCCGGAGAGCGGCGGCCGCCGGCCCGGCGCGGGACCTGCGCCCGACGGGCGCGAGCCCGCGATCCCCGCGCACGCCGTCGCGTCCGGCGGGCCCGAGGTCGCGGCCCCGGGACCCGATCAGGCACCCGGCGGACCGGATCTCGCGGCCCCGGGACCCGATCACGCACCCGGCGGACCGGATCTCGCGGCCACGGGAGCGGATCACGCGCAGGGCACGTTCTGGGCCCGGCTGCACGCGACCGTCCGCCAGGCCGTGGTGGGCGAGGACGAGCCTCTGCGGCTCCTCGCGGTCGCCCTGATCGCCGAGGGCCACGCGCTCATCGAGGACGTGCCCGGCGTCGGGAAGACGCTCCTGGCCCACGCGTTCGCCCGGGCGCTCGGGCTCGAGTTTGCGCGCATCCAGGGGACGCCGGATCTCCTTCCCACGGACGTGACCGGCACCTCGATCCTCGACGGCGGGCGCCTGCGGTTCATCCCCGGCCCGGTCTTCACCAACGTCCTGCTGGTCGACGAGATCAACCGTGCAACCCCCCGCACCCAGTCGGCGCTGCTCGAGGCGATGCAGGAACGGCAGGTGTCCATCGAGGGTGCCACGCGCCCGTTGCCGGCCCCCTTCCTGCTGCTGGCCACCCAGAACCCGATCGAGCTCGAGGGGACGTTCGCGCTGCCGGAGGCCCAGCTCGACCGGTTCATGGTGAGGATCCGGATGGGATACCCGGACGAGGCCGGGGAACGGGCGATCGCGCGCCGGTACCGGGAGGGACCGGAGCCGCTGGAACGGGTCCGCCCGATCGTCGACCGGGAGGGGATCGCCGAGCTCCGGGAAGCCGCGCGGGCCGTGCGCGTCGCGGACGAGGTCGAGCGCTACGTGGTGGCGCTGACCCGCGCCACCCGCCAGCACCCCGACGTGCAGCTCGGCGCCAGTCCCCGGGCGAGCATGTCGCTGTACCGGGCCACCCAGGCGTGGGCGCTGCTCGACGGCCGCGACTTCGCGCTCCCCGACGACGTGCAGGCGGTGGCGCCGTCGGTGCTCGGTCACCGCCTCCTGCTCGACATCGACCGTCAGCTCCGCGGGGCCACCGTGGACCGGATCGTCGAGGAGGTGCTGCGTTCGGTGCCGGTCCCGATCGAGCGTCCATGAACGGCCAGGCGTGGCTGGGGCTCGGGCTCGCGACGCTGGGCGCGGTGGCCGGGGCACCCTCCCTGGTGCTGGTCGGCGTCCTCGTGGTGCTGGTCGCGGTCCTCCGGCGGCTCTGGTCGCGGTTCGGGCTTCGCGGCGTGGTGTACGAGCGGGTGCTGGGCACGGACCGGGCGGTCTGGGGCGACGAGTTTCCGCTTGACGTCGTGATCTGGAACCGGAAGCCGCTGCCGCTGCCGTGGCTGCGCGCGGAGGACTTCG
>DAIDTV010000116.1 GCA_027457005.1 Chloroflexota bacterium | reverse complement strand
GTCGGTCGCGGCCGGCCGGATGAAGAGGTTGTCCGCGAACAGGCTGGCCCAGGCGGTCTCGGTGGTGACCCGCAGGGACCGGCGGTGCGCGATGTCGGCGCCCACGTAGCAGTCCTGGACGAAGACCTCGCGGCTTCCGAGGTGGGCCATCACGCGCTCTCGCAGCGCGTCGTAGCGCGCCTCGCTGATCGGCTGGTTGATGTCGCCCCACCAGACGTGGGCCGCGCTGCCGGGTTCCTCGACGATGAACTTGTCCTTCGGCGACCGGCCCGTGTGCTTCCCGGTCTCGACGACCAGCGCTCCTCCCGCGGAAATGACCCCCTCCTTCCGCTGAAGGGCAGCCTCGTAGAGCGCCGGCACCGAGAGGTTCGCGTGGACCGAGTGGGAGGTGACACCCTGCGGAGTGAGGACGTCCGTCACATCGAGCTCCTGCGCCCTGCGCATGCGAGCCGGTCGGCTCTGCGGCCCGGCCGAAACGGGGTTCCGATAAGGGTCCGAGTGTACCCAAGACGGAACCGACCGGTGCGCCGGAGGCCCCCGTCTCACCGGCGGACCCTCCCCGGGACCATGCGGCAGACCCGTGGCGCCCTTTCCCGGCCGGGCTACCCCTCGCGGCCCGCGTGATGCGCGAGGTACTCCAGCACGTCGAGCTTCGTGACCACCCCGACCGCGTGGCCGTCTCGCGCCGCGAGCACGGCCGGTGCGCCGGCCGACAGGAGCGCGAACGCGTCGTCGAGCGCGGCATCCTCCGCCACCACCGGCAGCGGCGGATCCATGGCCTCGCCGACCGTCCGCGTCACCAGGCCGGGATCGCGGAACGCGCGCTCCAGGAGCCCCTTCTCGGCGATCGACCCGACCATCCCGTCGATCGCGTCCCCGTCCGCCTCCGAGACGGGCATCTGGCTGATCCCGAACCGCTGCATCCGGTCGATGGCCGCGCCCACGGTGTCGGTGGTGCGCGCGATCACGAGCGGGGGCAGCTCCACCCCCTGCTGCCGCTCGCGCGTGAGCGCGCCGACCCGCACCAGCGCCCCGGTGCTGACCAGGAGGCCGTGCTGGCGCATCCACTCGTCGGTGTAGAGCTTGGAGAGGTAGTTGCGCCCGGTGTCCGGGAGCAGCACCACCACGACGGATTCGGGCCCCGCGCCGGCGGCCGTCAGCTCGCGCCCGACCTGCAGCGCCGCGACCAGCGCGGTCCCGCAGGATTCGCCGGCCAGGATCCCCTCCTCGCGCGTGAGCCGGCGCGCCGCGGCGAAGGCGTCGCGGTCCGGGACGCGCACCCAGCGATCGACCAGCGCCGGGTCGAACGTCGCCGGGAGGAAGTCCTCGCCCACGCCCTCCGTGAGGTAGGGCCGCACTGTGTCGCCCGACAGCACGCTCCCCTCGGGGTCGGCGCCGACCACCACGAGCCCGGGCTTCTGCGCCTTGAGGTAGCGGGCCGCGCCCGTGATCGTGCCGCCCGTGCCCACGCCGCAGACGAAGTGCGTGATGCGACCCTCCGTCTGGGCCCACATCTCGGGCCCCGTGGTCGCCTCGTGCGCCGCCGGGTTCTCGGGGTTCGAGTACTGGTCCGGCTGGAAGGCGCCGGGGATGTCGCGGGCCAGGCGCCGCGCCACCGAGTAGTAGCTCTCGGGCGACTCGGGCGGCACGTTGGTGGGGCACATGACCACCTCCGCGCCGTACGCGCGGAGCAGCGCCTGCTTCTCGGCCGACTGCTTGTCCGCCATCACGAAGATGCAGCGGTAGCCCTTCAGGGCCGCTGCGATGGCCAGCCCGTGCCCGGTATTGCCGCTGGTGGGCTCCACGATGGTGCCGCCGGGCCGGAGCAGGCCCGCGCGCTCCGCCGCCTCGATCATGGCCAGGCCGATGCGGTCCTTGACGGAGCCGCCGGGGTTCAGCATCTCGAGCTTCGCCAGCATCACGGGCTGGCGGTCGGCGGGCCCCAGGTCACGGGTCACGCGCGAGAGCCGCACCAGCGGGGTGCCGCCGATGACGTCGAGGATGGTCTCCCGTACGTCCACGGTCAGGCCGGGGTCGGTTCGGCCGGCTCCGGGGTCACGCCCCCCGCGGTGGGCCCCTCGCCCGTTTCGGCCGCGCGCTCCCGGTCTCCGTCGGCCGTCGACGGCCCGGGTTCACGGTGGCGCCACCAGATCGTCAGCGCACCGAACGCCATGGCGGCCAGGCCGACCAGGATCGCGGTGGGGATCCCGAAGAACGTCCAGTCGTAGCCCAGGCGGAACAACTCGAGGACCGAGCGGACGCCGCCGTACCAGATGAACCAGAACGAGAACAGGTCGCCGTCGCGCAACCGGTGGGCCACGCGCCCGGCGAGGTAGAAGGCGATCAGCGCGCCGATGAAGTCGAGCGACGACTCGTAGAAGAAGAGCGGCTGGAACCCCGTGTTGGCCGGGTACACCGAGCAGGAGTACTCGACCACGCGCTTCGAGCAGTCGATGGCGATCCCCCACGGCAGGTTGGTGGGCGGGCCGTACAGCTCCTGGTTGAAGAAGTTGCCCCAGCGGGCGATGGCCTGGCCGATCAGCACGGCCGGCACGGCGATGTCGGCCCAGCGCAGGAACGAGAGGCGATGCCGCCGGGTGTAGATGAGGACGGCGATGACGCCCCCCACGATCCCCCCGTAGATCCCCAGCCCGGTGTACGGCGGGAGGATCGCCTTGATGGGGTCGGAGGCGTACAGCGTGTTCCACTGGTCGATCAGGTGGTAGAGGCGCGCGCCGATCAGGCCCAGCACGAAGACGAAGATGATGCCGTTGCCGATGTGGTCGGGGTTCTCGTTGCGCAGCCTGGCCTGGCGGGACGCGATCCACACGCCGATCGCCAGCGCGAGGGCGTACCCGATCCCGTAGAAGTCGATGGTGACCGGGCCCAGCTGCAGCGCCGCGGAGGCGGGACGGATGTCGATGAGTCCGAGCGGAAGCATCGAGCGAGGATAACGGGTGGCGGGCGCGGGCGCCTCGGGGAGGCCGGGCCATCCCCGCGCCCCGGTGCCCGTCCCGTGTCGGCCCGGGCCGGGCACCGGGGCCCTGCTCCTATACTGCGCCGGGATGAACGACGAGTACGCGTGGTGGTTTCTGGTGGTCGGCCTGGCCGTGGGCGGGACGCTGGTGTGGCTCGTCCGGGGCCAGATGGCCCGGCAGGAGGACGACGTCGCGGAGGCGGAGCGGGCGCCGGAGGCCGAGTGGATCAGCCGGACCATCGAGCGAGCGGGCGGGATCGCGCCGGCCGACCTGGTGGCCCAGGTCCTCTCGCTCCACCGGAGCTACCTGCGCGAGGCCGACCCGTTCGAGCCCGAGCCGGTCGGGCCTCCGCCGTCGCCGCGCGAGGACAGCGCCGAGGACGCCGCCGATCGGTTCAGCCGCGCGGAGG
Source organism: Chloroflexota bacterium (assembly GCA_027457005.1). Classification (GTDB taxonomy): domain Bacteria; phylum Chloroflexota; class Limnocylindria; order Limnocylindrales; family CSP1-4; genus JAJYNJ01. The sequence continues at coordinate 2,119 of DAIDTV010000116.1, read as the reverse complement.
AACCCGCCCGCGGTGAACCGCAACCACGCCGGTCGTGAGCCGGCGGTAGGCGACTTCGGTCAGACCCGCCGCCCTCATCGTGGCGGCCAGCTGCTCGGCCGACGGGAAGTCGTCCAGCGAATCGGGCAGATAGCGGTAGGCGCCGGCCCGACGCGCGACCAGGGCGCCCGCGACCGGGGCCACGCGCCGGAACGCCGCGTGGTAGAGGCGCGCATAGGTGTGCCAGCGCGGCAGTGACAGCTCGAGGCACACCACGGTCCCGCCGGGGCGAACCACGCGCGCCATCTCGCGAAACCCCGCCTCGTAGTCCGCCAGGTTGCGGAGCCCGAACGCGATGGTCGCGGCGTCGAACTCCCCGTCGCCGAACGGCAGCGACAGCGCGTTACCGGCGCGGAAGTGCAGCTGCACCAGGTCGCGGAAGACGCCCCGCCCGCGGGCGAGCATCTCCCCGGAGAGGTCCACTGCCTCCACCCGCCCGAATGGGCCCACCTTCTCCGCCAGCAGGGCTGCCAGCTTGCCGGTCCCGCAGGCCACGTCGATCGCGGCGTCACCGGTCCGCAGCCCGGTCGCGTCGCGTGCCGCACGCCGCCACGCCGCGTGGCGGCCCAGCGTCATCAGCGAGTTCATGCGGTCGTAGGCCGGGGCGATGCTGTCGAACATCGCCGTCACGTCGGTCTCGGGGACGGGGTTCCCGGCCTTGGGGGTCTCGGTCGCGCTCGGGGCTCGGCCGCCACGAATGCCCCTCATGGCTCGTCGCGCTCTACCGTGAGCCCCCGCAGCGCCGCGAACGGGGAGTCGGCGAGCGTTTCGTCCGCGTCCCCGGGCGCGTCCTCGAAGGAGAGCGTGGCCCCCGGCCGAACCGGTCGCTCGGGCACCGGGAGCGCCTCGCCCCGCTCGACGGCCGCGCTGCGCTCGAGACGCGCCGTCACGTTTGCGTCGCTTTCGTCGCGTGCCTCGCGGAGGAGGGCAAGGTACTCGTCGCCCAGGTGGACCGACAGCCGCTCGACATCCAGGCGGAGGAGCGCCCGGGCCGGGAGCGGTGCGCCCGAGACGAGGTCGTCGGGCTGCACCTCCACCACGTCCTCCAGGCGGGGGTCGTCGATGACCAGGGGGCCCCGGTCCGCCTGCACCAGCACCAGGGCGATCTCCACGTGGTCGTACCGCGACTCGAGCAGCCCCCGCGCGCGCCCGAGCTGCGCGAACCCGCGGCGCAGCGCCGCGGCATTGCTGGTGAACTTGACCTCGAACACCCGGCTCGGCGTGCCGTCCCGCCCCTGGACCGCGTCCAGCTCCAGGAAGAGCGGCGAGTAGCTGCGGGCGCCGCGGAACAGCACGTCCGCGGCGACGACGCGCTCCTCGAGCATCGGTACGCGCTCCGCGAGCCAGGCGCGTACCGCCAGCTCGACCCGCCCGCTCACGCGGTACGTCGCCGTCTGCTCCTCCTTGGGGCCGAAACGGCGGTGCGCGAGGGCCTGCTCGGCCATCGCGGAGACGTAGGCGGGATCCTCGGGCGATACCAGCCTGACGGACCGGACCTTGTGGATCGTCTCGCGCGCGCTCACGCCGCAGAGCCTACCCGAGAACGGGCCCGGTGTGGACCGCCGGTCAGGACGGCCGGGCCTGGCCGCTGGGCCGCTGCGCGGGGAGTCGCGCCGGCGGGGATCAGAACGAGGCGAGCAGCACCGGCGGAGGCGCGCCACCGCCCGCGTCCCTCACCAGGCTGACCCCGATGCGGCTGCCGGGGCCGATCCCGCTCGCCGGGTCGACCCAGCCGGCCCAGTAGGCGAGTCCCTCCCCGAACTCCATCTGTCCGATGACGTGCCGGACACCGTCGCGCTCCACCCAGCAGCGGTACGTGGTGCCGGGCGGCGGAGCGGCGAGCGCACCCGTCACGACCGCGAGGCGGCTGCTGGCAGGGCCCCAGACCACCGAGCCCACCGCGTGACCGGTCGCGGTGCTGGCGAGCGACGCCACCCGGTGGCCCGGCTCGGCGAGGAGCGCGTCGAGCGTGCCGGCGACGCCGGCGAGCTGCTGTGCCTCGCCGCGTGCTAGGTCGCGCTGTTGCGTGGCCTGGTCGCGCTGCCGGGCGAGATCCATCATCACGCCCCCGCCTCCCAGC
>DAIDTV010000115.1 GCA_027457005.1 Chloroflexota bacterium | reverse complement strand
GGGGGGGGGTGGCCGCACCGATCAGCAGGAGGGGAGGCGCTCCCCCCAGCAGGAGGATGAGCGCGGTACCGACGCCGAACTGGAGCAGGGACCCGGGCTGGGCTCCGATCCGCTGTACCCGGCTCGTCTCTGGGAACCAACGATGAGCGCCGACTGACATCGCGGACATCGCACCGACCCTCCCGCCGCTCAGGCGTCCTGCTCGAGGGCAGACTTCACCAGCGTGCACACGAACCAGGTGAGGAAGACACCCAGGATGGGAGCGCCCATCGCGGCATAGGGGATCAGGGTCGGGTCGGTGCCGAAGACGGCGACGGGACTCGTGCCGGTGATGAACAACACGCCCGCCCAGACGAGCATCACGCCGCCCGCCAGGGCAACCCATGGGGACGTGTCCGCGGCCCGATGGCGGATCCCATCCAGCACAGCCAGGACAACGAGCGCGGTGGCGAGGAGGCCCCAGATCCAGTCGACCCCGCCGACGAGCTTGAGGTGCTCGTGCTGCGAGCCGGAAACGAGATCCGGGGCGACCGCGCCGGCGGCAGCGATCGCCAGCCAGATGCCGGCCACCGCGGCGGCGGCAGCGGCCCAGGCAACGAGGGGAACGCTCTTCTTGATCTGAACGGGCTCGTGCTGCGCGGTCATTTTCAGGCGCCCTCCAGAGCATCTTGTCGAGCCGATCGACTCACGGTCGGAAGCATCGTCGGGGCGCCGGCGGTCGCCATCGGGCACTCCCCCCATTGGCCACGTATCGGCGATACGTAGTTCTGGGTTCGGCCACGCCCGGGGCGGGGGTACGATCGAGCGGTTGGCGGGGGTCGATCTCGGGAAGAGGAGAGGCAGGGACCGGCATCGCGAGCAGGACCGGCGTGCACCCCGCGCTCACCTCCTTCGTGGGCCGCCGCGATGAGCTCGTACGGTTGCGCGGTCTCCTGTCGGCGAACCGGCTCGTCACCATCACAGGGTCCGGCGGGGCGGGGAAGACCCGGCTGGCTGAGGAGTTGGCGCGCGGCCTGACCCGCTCCTTCGGCGAGGTGGTGGCGGCGTACCTCGCCGACGCGGTCGCGGCGAGCGACGTCACCGAGGTGGTCGCGGCCGCCGTGGGTCTCCAGAACCGGGGCGAGCGTCCAGCCCAGGTACAGCTGGTCGAGTACCTCGGACAACGGCGACTGTTGCTCCTGCTCGATAACTGCGAGCACGTAGTCGGCGCGGCCGCCTCGCTCGCCTCGGATCTCCTGGCAAACTGCAGCGGCCTCGTCATCGTGGCGACCGGTCGTCAGCCGTTACATGTGCCGGGGGAGCAGCTGTTTCCGCTGGTCGGCCTGCCGAGCGACATGGCCGCTGACCTATTCGTGGCGCGCGCTCGGCTCGCCGTTCCGGACCTGCAGGTGGGCGCGAAGGCGCACGAGGCGATCGAACGAACCTGTTCGCGGCTCGACGGCATGCCGCTCGCGGTCGAGCTCGCAGCTGGCCAGATCCGAGGCTTGGGCATAGAGGACCTGGTCCGCCGTCTCGACGGGCGCCTCGCTGATCTGTCGTCGCCGACGACCGTCGGTCCGGCGCGCCAGCGGACGTTGCGTCAGACGCTCGCGTGGAGCCACGACCTGCTCAGCGACGGGCAGCGCGCGCTCTGGCGGAGGCTCGCCGTGTTCACGGGTGGGTTCACGCTGGATGCGGCCGAAGCCGTCGCCGGCTTCCCGCCGATCGCCCCTGCCGCCGTCGCCGATGTCCTGGGCGAGCTCGTCGACCAGTCGCTCGTGGTGCTTGATCCTGTGTCCGGCCGGTATCGCCTGCTTGAGGTGGTGCGGGCGTACACAGGCGAGCTCCTACGCGGGGCTGGCGAGCAGATCGTGACCGAGGCTCGCCTCCAGGCCTGGCTGGTCGCGCTCGCGGGCGATGTCGACGCGCAGTGGTTCGGGCCGGATCAGGCCGCGCTCGCGGACCGCCTCGAGGCAGAGATCGCCAACCTCCGATCCGCGCTCGAGGGTTGCGCGGCGTCTGGGGCGTTCGCCGATGGCCTCCGGCTGGCGAATGCGATGTGCTGGTACTGGCTCACGCGGGCCAGCCTCGAAGAGGGGGTGCGCTGGTACCGGCGCCTGGTCGGACACTGCGAGGACTTGGCGCTGGAGGCTAGGGCACATTGGCGCGCTGGATACGTGGCCACCATCCGGCTCGACTTCCCAAGCGCACACCGGTTCCTCGATGCCGCGCTCGATCTCGCTCGGAGCGCCAACGATGCCCTCGATACCGCCTACGCGACGGGGCTCTCCGGGCTGCTCGTGCTATACGAGGAGCCAGCGCGGGCGAAGGAGGCGCAGGCGCTCTGCCAGCAGATGGTCGACGCGCCGGCCGCCGACACCATGTGCCGCCAGTGGGGTCTTATCGGGTATGGCCTCGCGTCGCTGGCGCTGGGAGATCTCCAGGAGTGCCGCAGAGCCTGCACCGAAGGTGCGGCGATCGGACGCGAGACCGGCGAGCTGTGGGGACGCGAGCTGAGCTTGCGCTTCCTGGGAGAGGCGGAGTGGCGGGACGGTCGTCTCGACGCCGCGGAGACCACCCTCCTCGAGTGCGTGCGCTTGGATCGCCAGCTCGCGGACCTCTGGCACCTTGGGTGGGCAACTGAGGCCCTCGGTTGGGTCGCCGTCGACACCGGCAGATTGGAGCGCGGCGCACGCCTGCTCGGCATCTCGGCCGGCGTCTGGGCACGCACGGGCCTCTCGATGGGCTTTCCCTACCGCGCCTGGCACGATCGCGCGCTGGACACGCTTCGGTCCCGCCTCGGCGCGCGACGGCTCGACGCCGAGCTGTCGTTCGGCCGGGCCCTGGCGCGCGGCGACGCACTCGCCTTCATCCTCTCGGAATCCGCGCCCACGGCGGGCGCGACGCTCTTGTCGTCGCCTCTCAGTGAACGCGAGCTCGAAGTCGTCGCGCTGGTCGCCGACGGCCTCGGAAACCGCGGGATCGCGGACAAGCTCTTCCTCTCGCCACGCACCGTAGAGAAGCATGTGCAGCATGCGATGGACAAGCTCGGGCTGGACTCCCGCGCGGAGATCGCTGCCTGGTACGCGCGATCGGGGTCGGGCGCCGAGCGGTCGCGGAATACGTAGCCCGATACGTGGCCCGCCCGATGGCGGGGTGCCGCGCACGCGGGACCATCGCTGTCAGATCTCAACCGCTGGCAGGAAGGATGGTGACGACGGTGTGGTCCGTTCTCGCCTGCAGGAGCACCCGATCCCGGAAACGACGCCAGCCGTCCTCATTCGCCATCTGACCATCCGTGGCTCGAACGTCGAGATCGGGCGGGTGGTCGCACAAGTCGCCACCGCCCAGCAGCACGTCACCCTCGAGCAGCTGGTATCCGACGCTCGGCTCGTGCGAGCCCGCCGCCGAACCTTCGAGCGTGGCTACCCGATCCACGCGCGGCGGATGCAAGGGGTGGCGGCGGCGTTCGGCCTTCGCCCCGACGACGACCGGTTCGACTTCTCCCTCCTCGCGACATCACCGGGGATCTGCGGCCTGCCGCTCCATGACGCGTTCGCTACGTATTCCCCGCCCTGGACCACCGACTGCGGGCACGGCATCCTGCGCTGGACTGGCAGCCTTCCGCCTGAGGCATACGTGATGGAGTGGCTCCCAGGCGGCGGGACCCATCCATCGCTTGCTCTACACGGGCTCGACTTGCTCTCGGGGACGGTCCTGGGCGTCAACGATGCGGGCCTGGTCGCGTGCGCGGTCGCCGATCACCGGGTGCCCTCTCCCTCCTGCTGCGGCCCGTCAGGAGCGAACGCCACACTGGCGCGGGCCGTGGGCCTGCATGAGCTCGCCCTACTGAGGCTGGTGCTCGATACGTGCGCCACCGTCGACGACGCGCAGGCGGCGCTCCTCGGCGCACCGGCATTCCGTATGTTCGGGTCGGTCCGCTACCTGATCGCGGACCGGACCGGTCGCTCCTTCACCTATGAGGCGACCAACGACGGGAGCGTTCAGCGGATCGTTGAAGGCGGGGCTGAGCCGATGGAATTGGCCGTCGGAGCCGATCCGATGCCGGACCCCCAGCGGCCGCGGAGCGGGGGCGGCTCCTCGATCACCGGGCAAACTCGCGGCACCGCGCGGCAGGGCACGCGAGCGGCCCCCGAGGCGCGACGCGGCCCACGTCGGCATGACCCCGCCGCCCACACGGCCGTGCCATTCGATCAGCACTGGGATTGTCTCCTTGATCAGGACCGGCGCGACCTCGAGGTCCGCGTCGCAGGAGATGGCCCGACATCAGGAGCTTGCATCGTCGCCGCGGCGTTACCTCGCCTGTAGACGCGTGGGCGCTGCCTGCCCAACCTGAAGAATGTGCGTGCCCCGCACTAGCTCTGCGTACCGGTTTGCGTCCCATACCCGTCCACGATGGTGACAGCGTAAGGAGACGGACGGCAGACTCAGCCGAGCTTCGCTGCGCGCGGGCGTCGCGATCCCGGCGACCGCGAACATCGCCGTGACGAGGACGGTCAGGACGGCCGCCCAGAACCCGACTCGGTGTGGTCGGATCCCGTCGGGAACCGGCGAGGGTCGCCGCCAGCAGCGCCACGCGCGCACCCCGTCGGAAACCGCGACGGCGGCCCGGGCGTACTCCACTCCACACCAGTGATGCTGGACCCGGAGGATCCTCGGATGCCGATCTCTGCCCTACCCACCAACCCACGGCGCTGGCTGGGGCGCGCGCGCGCGGCCGGGGTGCTGGTCGGAGCGTGCTCCGCCTCGGCCAGCCAGGCGCCCACCGCCGCGCCGAGCGTGGGCGTGCCCGGTGCCACCAGCCGGGCGTCCGCGGGAGCGACGGGCGGGACGGCCGGCGCCGGCGCGCTGGGCACGTTCCTCACCGGAGCGGGGGGCAGGACCCTCTACATCCTGACCAAGGACAGCCCTGGCACGAGCACGTGCAGCGGCGGCTGCGCGAGCATCTGGCCGCCCTTCACGGTCTCCGGCGGCGCGGCCCCCGGCGCGGGAACCGGCGTGACTGGGACGCTCGCGACGATCTCGCGCCCGGACGGCAGCGTGCAGGTGACCTACGAGGGGATGCCGCTCTACTACTACTCGGGCGACAGTGCGGCGGGGCAGACCAACGGCCAGGGCATCCAGGGCGTGTGGTACGTGGCGCTCGCCGCGGGGAACGGATCGTCCGGCGGGGGCTCGGCCGCGCCATCCGCGTCCACGTCGAGCGGCTACTGACCGTCCCGCCAGGCATCCCGCGCGGAGGGCGGGCGGGCCCGTCTCCTGCGGGGCCACGCCGGCCGCAGGTGTGCACGGCTGACTGAAGGCGCGGCGAACCTCAGCCCTCGACTGCCACGCGCTGGCGAAGCAACGTCTCGCGGCGCTTTCGTAGCGGTTCTGAGCCTATATCGTGCCGCGGCCCGACGGCTGCAAGGTCGCGCCGATGCGGCCAGCTCCAGCGGCATGGGTCGAGGCGATCGCCGAATGGATCCTGCCGTACGAGCGGGTCCGGGCGAGCGACAATCCTCGCCGGGCGATCCTGGACTTCCT
>DAIDTV010000114.1 GCA_027457005.1 Chloroflexota bacterium | reverse complement strand
CAGCTCCCGGGTCTCCTCGGCGCCGCGACCTGCGGCCAGGGAGGTGAAGCCCACCAGGTCGGCGAAGAGGACCGAGACCAGGCGTCGCTCGGCGACCGGGCCTCCGGCGCGGTGCGCACCCGGCGAGGACACCGGCGCGGGCTGGCCGAGGGACGGCGAGGCAGGCGACAGGCGCGTGCCACACTGGTTGCAGAACACGGCGCCCGGGACGTTCGATGCCCCACACGTCGGGCACACGGCCGCAAGCTGCGCTCCGCAGCGGTTGCAGAACCGGCTACCGGGCGCGTTTTCGACGCCACATGCGGGACAGACGACCATCCGCGGGCTGGGCCTCCCGTCGGCTTCCGAACGGCGACTCTGCGGGCCCCAGCGTACCCGACCCGGGTAGGCGGCGCGGAGCCGGAGCGCACGACCGGAGGTCCGCTCCCTCCGGCTGCCGGCCCCCGCTACGCGCGGGCCCCTGCGCCGATCACGCTGTCCACCAGGATCACCGGCGGGTGCTCGAAGTGCTTCTTCACCGCGCACTGGTCCGCGGCGCGGACGACGGCATCCACGTATTTCGTCGGGAAGTCCTCGGGCAGTTCGATCGTGACCTGCACCTGCGTGACGAGGCCGGTGCGCGGGTCGGCCCACATCCGCTGGACAAGGCGGATGTCATCGGCCGGGATGCCGCGCTGGCGGCAGAAACCCAGCACGTAGATCCCCGCGCACGTCCCGATAGTGGACAGGAAGGTCAGGAAGGGCGTCGGCGCGGAGCCTTCGCCGCCACCGGCCGGAGGCTGATCCGTCGGCACGACGAAGTCGCCGTAGTGGGCGTCCACGCGTGCGCCGCCCGGGAAGTCGATGATCATCTCCACGTCGGGAACCTCTCGCTGGGGGCGCCTCGGGGCGATCGATCGGCGCGCTCGCGCCGCGTCCGACCGCCGTCCTGTCCAGGTCGGCGCCGCTGTCTTCCGTTACTTTACTACTTGCGCAATAACGCAAGCAACTTCTCGCCTGGCGGATGGAAGGGCCCACGGTGCTCACCCGCAGGTCTTCGCCCGCGAGCTTGACGCCCGGCGGCCGAGCGGCGAACCTCGGCGGAGCAGACGAACGGAACCCCCAGTTGCATCATTGCCGGAGGCACTGTGCGATCGCGTCCCGGACTCCTTGGCTTTCGGATCTCGGCCACCGACGGGGTTGGTGTCGACTGGCCGGAGATGGTGGCCACCTGGACGCTGGCGGGCGAGCTCCGGCTGTTCGATGCCGGGTGGACGAGCGCCCATCTCAGCGATGCCAACCGCGAGCAAGGCGTGGCGAATTACGAGTCGTTCACCCTGCTCGCCGCGCTTGCAGCTCGTGTTCCGGGCATGTGGGTGGGCGTCGCCGTGGCCTCGAACACGTTCCGTCACCCGGCCGTGGTGGCGAAGTCGGCCACCGTGCTCGACCACGTCACCGGTGGTCGCTTCATCCTCGGCCTCGGGGCCGGCTGGCACGCGGGCGAGCACGAGCAGTTCGGGATCCCGCTCCCTCCGCTGCGCGAGCGGTTCGACCGGTTCGAGAGCGCGGTGGGCGTGGTGTCCGCGCTGTTCTCCGAGGCAGCCCGGCGGCCACCGGGCGTGACCCTGGACGACCCGTTCTACCCTCTGAAGGGCGCCACGAACGAGCCGCCGCCGGTGCGGCCGGAGGGCCCGGCGATCTGGCTGGGCGGCCAGAAGCGCCGTGGCATCGCGCTCGCGGCTCGCCTTGCCGAGGGCTGGGTGATGCCGGGCAACCGCCCCGGCGACGTCGCCTACTTCGCGCAGAAACGTGACGAGATCCGACGCGCGCTGGACGCGGTCGGACGCGATCCCGACGACTTCACCTTCGCCGGGCAGCTGAACGCGGGGGGATCGCTCCACGAGCGGCGCGAGGCGCGCGAGACGGCCCTCCAGTTCCTGCGGGCGGGGGCGGCCCACCTGATCATCGGGGTGCCGGGGCGCCTCGGCACGGACGGGCTCCGGCGCATGGCCGCCGAGGTCGCCCGCCCGGTCCGCGACGCCGCCGCCTGACCAGCCCCGCGAGCTGACACGGCCGCCCGCGGCGGGCGGATCCGCCCCGCGCATCCCGGCGCGGGCTTCAGGCGATCGCCGCCTCGATCGAGCCCTGGTGCACCGCGATGTGGCCGATCAGGACGCGCTCGAGGCGCTGCGCCACCGACATCGGCCCGGCCGGCGTGTCACGCGACTGGTCGAGCTGATCGTCGGGGATCGCCCGGACCCTGGCCGCGATTGCCGGCTGCTGTTCGCGCAGCAGCCGCAGGACCTCCTCCTTAGAGACCGCGGCGTGCTCCGCCGCCTGCCGCGCGTTGATCTCCCGGATGTCGACGGGCGGCAGTGGGCGGCCCTCCAGCATGCGCTCGATGCGCTCCATGATCCACGGCGTGTTGATCGCCACGTGGTGGGCGATGACGCCGACGGTGCGCTGTTCGTCCTCCTCATTGAGGCGTTGCGGGTAGTTGCGGCCGGTGCGCCGCCACTGCTCGTCGCTCAGGGACTCGACGAGCCTGATGAACGCCAGCTGGGCCACCTCGAACGCGACGGCGTACTGTTCGGCGCGAAGGCGCTGCGGCGTTTCCATGCGGGCCATGGTAGGCGCATCGTGTGCGGCCGTTCGTGGCAGCCCAGCCGCTCGGGCGCTCGGCCGGGCGAACGGAACCGGTCCCGGCGTTTTCCGCAAGGTTCCCGGCGTCCACGGAGACAGCGGCCCGACCGAGTACGCGTTCGTCTGGGGGGACAGCCTGTTCGGCGTCGAAACCGCCGACCAGTCCCTGGCGGCGAACGTGGCCACCGCCATGTCGTCCCCCTCGCCCGCCCCCTCGGCGGGGTGACCCGGCGTCAGCGGGACGGACGCACGACCCAGCCGCAGCCCAGAAGCTCCGCGTCACGTTCCTCGGGCACGGGTGCGACCAGGTGGACGACGGCCGCTCCAGCTCCTCCGCGCCGCGGGCGCAGACGGACCGCCTGGCCACCCACGTCGGCGTCCCGGGCACCCGCGCCGGCCAGCGACGGCCGGAACCGCAGACCGACCGTGCGGGAGAACCGCAGGCTCGTGCGGCCGACGTCGTCGACGGGCAGCTCCAGCACCGCGAGGCGGGCCGGCCCGCCCAGCGGATGCGCCAGGGCCCGGCGGGCGGCGCGGTCGACGGGCGTCCACTCGGCCGCCGTGTCGTCGTGTTCGATGAGGAACGGCGGGTCGGCCGGCCCGATGTGGCGCGGCGCGGCGAGGCGCCACCGGACGAGGGCCCCGTCGGCGCGGCGCCGTTCCCCGTCGATCGGATCGCCGAGCTCCGAGCCGCCGGCACGGCGCGCGGCCAGGTCGACGGAGAGCGCGTCGGTGGCGATCGCCCACGTGGCGAGCCCGCCACCCCGATCGAGCGCCTCCAGCGCCGGCGCGCCGATCCAGGAACGACTCGCCAGGTCGCGGTCGAAGATCCCGAGGAGCTCGAGGTAGCTGTCGCCGAGCCAGACCAGCCGGTTGAATGTCCCGAGCGCGTCATGCCGGCCGCCCCCGGTCGCCGCGAGGCCCAGTGTCTCCTCCAGCCGCGCCGCCGCGTCGTCCGGGTCGGCGACGGCGATCACGAGGTGGTCGATCCCGAGCAGCATCGCGCGGTAGCCTAGCCGGGCCACGGCCCGGCTGCACACCGGAGGGCTGGCGCTACCACACGCCCGGCACGAGGCGCCGCCGCACGCGACCGGCGTAGTCCGCGTAGCCCGGCAGGTCCGCACGCAGGGCGCGATCCTCGAGCAGCATCCGCAGGAGGATGAGCCCCGCCGCGACGGCCGCCGGCACGATCGCCCATGGCGATCCCAGGATGAGCGGCCCTGCGAGGTCGGCGACCAGTGCCCCTGCCGTGCCCGGATGCCGGACGAAGCGGTACGGGCCGCCGGTGACGACGGTGTGGCCATGCTCGGGCCGGATCCGCACCACGGGCGTGAAGAACGGGTTGGACGTCATCGCCCACAGGCCCAGGAGGAGCCCCGCCGCGTAGAGGGCGATGCCCGCCGCCTCCGCCGCGGGCGCGAAACGGGGTTCCCAGCCGAACCGCACCGCCAGGCCCGCCACGAGCCCGCCGGCAAGCGGTCCGAGCGCCGTCAGCGGTGCCAGCCGGCGGTCCCACGCCACGGTCCCCTGTCCGGACGCCGCGGCCGACCGCTCGCGCAGCAGGGCCGCATCCCCCAGGGCCAGGGTCCACGCGGTGGCCAGTTGCCCGGCGAGCAGCGTGCCGACGTACAGCCAGCCCCCGGCCCAGGCGGGGTCGCCCGACGAGAGCAGGAGCGCGGCGATGGTCAGCAGGGTGTAGATCATCGCCGCCGGCGCCCAGGGGCAAGGTCGCCACGCGCCGGCGACCGCCGAGCCCCGCTCACCGACGCGAGCACGGCCGCGCGGTCAGTGCCGGACTCGCCATGCCGCGAAAGTTGCGGCCAGCAGCAGCACTCCGACCAGCGCGCAGCCGGACCGGCCCGCCGAGGGGGACGCCCGGCCCGCCGGGGATCCGGGGCCGTCGTCGGCCGGCACGGGCCCCTCACCGCCGGGCACCGGACCATCGCTCCCGACGGCGCCTGCGATGCCGTCCCACAGGCGCTCGTCACCCAGGCCCGCGTCGGCACAGGCGGCGTGGGCGGCCGACTCGCCGTGCCCCACCGCCGGTTCGTCGGGACCGATCGGGAGCCCGCAGAAGACACACCGGTCGGGTCCACCCCATCGCGCCACGTCGTCGACCCTCGCGCATCCGGCGGTACGCCGGGCGGCCACCGCACGCCCACGTTGTAGCGCACGGCCGGTGACTCCGCCAGCGCGGCGCATGCGGACGGTCTCAGGTACCGTGTCCGCCATGCATCCGTTCCGCTTCGCCGTGACGGCCTCCTGGGCCACCACGCCGGATGGCTGGACCGCGCAGGCCCGGCGGGCCGAGCGCCTGGGATACTCGGTCCTGCTCATCCCCGACCACCTGGGACGGCAGCTCTCCCCGATCGCCGCGCTCACCGCCGCGGCCATGGCCACCACGCAGCTCCGGGTCGGAAGCTTCGTGTTCGCCAACGACTACCGCCATCCGCTGGTGCTCGCCCGGGAGGCGGCGACCGTCGATTTCCTGTCCGGCGGCCGCTTCGAGCTGGGACTGGGAGCGGGCTGGAACACCGCCGACTACGCGCACCTCGGGCAGCCCTACGACCCCGCTCCTCGCCGGATCGACCGCCTGGAGGAGGCCATTCCGCTGGTGAAGCGGCTGATGTCGGGAGAGACGGTCGACCACGACGGCCCGCACTACCGCATGGCCGGCGCACACGTCGCGCCACCGCCGGCCCAGCGCCCGCGCCCACCATTGCTGGTCGGCGGCGGTGGGCCGCGCATGCTGCGGCTGGCGGCGCGGGAGGCGGACATCGTCGCGATGCTCCCGCAGTTCGACGCGCGCGGCCGCCCGCAGGTGCGGCAGGCGACCGAGACCGCCACGGGCCGCAAGGTGGCGATCCTGCGCGAGGCGGCCGGACCACGCTTCGAGGATCTCGAGCTCAACGTGATCGTGGCCGACG
>DAIDTV010000113.1 GCA_027457005.1 Chloroflexota bacterium | reverse complement strand
TGGGCGGCCCACGCGGGCATGCGCGCGACGACCCCGCTGGTTGCGCGCCGTGGCCTGGCGCTGCGGCTCGGCCCCCGGTCCCGCGGGCACCAGGATCCGGGCGCGACATCCTGCTTCCTCCTGGTGCGGGCCATGCTCCCGCGCCCTGACGCGAATGCGGGCCGGACGGCCATCGCCCGGCTCCGGGAGCGGGAACCATGACCAGGGGCAGGACGTCGACCGGATCGGTCCCGGTCGAGCGGCGCCGGCAGGGCGATCGGCGGGCAGGAGTCGCGCGCCTCGCCGCGCTGGAGGCCGACCGCTGGCGGTCGTTCGAGGACGCCCAGCGCGAGGCGGACACGATGTTCGCGCAGTACCAGCTGAGCCAGCTGCTCGCGTCGGGGGCAGGCATCGCCGAGCTCTCCGCAGCCGTCCTGGACGAGCTGCTCCGGCACGACGAGGCGCCTGCCGGCGCGCTCTGGCTCACGTCGCCGGGTGGGGGCCCGCTCGCACTGATGGCCGCCGCGGGTGACGGCTCGGCGGCCGGCGGAGGGACCGGCGCCGAACTGGCCGTGCGGGAGGGCGCACCTGCCGCGCGGCACGGGGCTACGGCCGCAGAGGAGGGCGGCGAGGTTCCGGCCGCGTTCCCGGACGCTGCGGCCGCGGCCGAGTGGTGCCGCCGCGCCGGCTGGTCGGGCGTCGCGCTCGAGGTGAGCAGCGATACCGGCGACACGTTCGAGATGCGCACGGTGGGCTTCGTCGCGCTTCGTACCGGCCGCGAAACCGGGCGCGGCAACCCGCCGCGCTTCCTCCCCCGGGTGCGTCACGAGCTGGCGATCGCGTTCCGGGCCGCGCAGCTGCGCGCGACGCTCACCCGGGAACGGTCGCTGCTCTCCGCGATCCTGGACGGCGCAACGGACGCGATCGTGGCGGTCGACGGGCAGCGCATCGTGGTGCGGCTGAACCAGGCCGCGCTGGCGCTCCTCGACGTGGCGCCGGAGAGCGTGCCCGCACCATGCCACGATCTGCTCGGATGCACGGCCGGGGCCGGGGCCGGCGCGCGGCCGAGGTGCGGCGCCCGCTGCCCGTTCGAAGAGGTCCTGGCGGGCGGTTCGCCGATCGTCGGCCGGGAGCAGACGGTGCTCGGGCGGAATGGGGAGGAGATCCCGGTCGTGGTCTCGTACGCGCGCATGACGGGACCGGATGCGGGCGCGGTGGCCGTCATGCACGACCTCCGGGCGTCGCGCGCGCTGGACGAGCTGCGGTCCAGCTTCGTGGCCGCCGTCTCCCACGACCTGCGCACGCCGCTCGCCCTGATCACGGCCTACGTCGACACCCTGCTCGGCCTGGACCTGGACGAGGAGACACGCCACCGGTCCGTCGAGGGCATCGGGAAGGCGGCGGAGCGCCTGACCTCCCTGGTCGACGAGATCCTCGACGTCGCCCACCTGGAGAGCGACCGGATCGCGTTGCGGCGCGAGCCCGCGTCGATCTCCGCCATCATCTCGCGTGTCGCATCCGAGTTCGGGGACGCACCGGGCATGCCGCCCATCGAGGTGAGCGTGCCGCCGGACCTCCCGCCGGTCGACGTGGATGCGGACCGCATCGCGCAGGTGCTGGACAACCTGGTGGCCAATGCCGCCAAGTACGGCGGCACGGCGGCCCCGATCACGATCCGGGCCGCCCGGCAGGACGGCGGCGTGGTCGTGAGCGTCGAGGATGAGGGCACCGGCATCGGTCCCTCGGAGCGCGAGCGGGTCTTCGAGCGCTTCTACCGCGGCCGCCAGGCCCGCGGCGGCGGCGCCCCGGGCAGCGGACTGGGTCTGTACGTGTGCCGGAGGCTGGTCGAGGCGCACGGAGGCTCGATCTGGGTGGACGATCGGGAGCACGGCACCTCCATCTCGTTCACGCTGCCGGTGGCCGCCCCCGCGCGGGCCCGCCGGGCCCGGGGCAGCGGATGGACGGGCGGGACGTGATCGAGCCCGGGGGCGAACGCATCCTGATCGTCGAGGACCAGGTCGAGTTCGCGGAGCTGCTGAGGCTGTGGCTCGACCGGCACGGCTGGCAGACCCTCATGGCGCGCGATGGCGGCGAGGCGCTCCGTGTCTTCGAGGAGGAGGGCGCCGACCTGGTCCTGCTGGACATCGGCCTGCCCGGCCCGAACGGGTGGGAGGTCATCGGCCGGATCCGCGAACGCAGCCAGGTGCCCGTGCTGATGGTCACGGCCCTGGGGTCGGAGGCCGACAGGATCCGGGGACTGCGCGCGGGCGCCGACGACTACATGAACAAGCCGGTCAGCTTTCCCGAGCTGATCGCGCGGGTACAGGCCGCCCTCCGGCGGGCACGCCCCCACGCCGCCGCGACCGAGGACCCGGGGATCATCATGCGCGGCCCCGTGCACATCTATCCGCGCAGCCATCGGGTCCTGATCGGCGGGATCGAGATCCACCTCACGCCCACCGAGTTCCGGCTGCTCCGCTACCTGGCCGAGCACCCCGGGGAGCTGGTGGCGCACCGCGAGCTGCTGCAGGCAGTGTGGGGGCCGACCTACGGTGACGACACCCAGCTGCTCCGCGTCACCATGCGGAACCTCCGCGCCAAGCTCGCGTCGGCGGCGCCGGAGCGCCGGTTCATCGCCACGGAATACGGGCTGGGGTACCGCTTCTCGGAAGGCTGAGCGCCACCCGGGGCCCGGACCGGCTCAGGCCGTGGCCACCGTCGCCGCGGCCAGCTGCTCGATGATGGCCCCTGCCGCGTCCCACAGGTTCGCCGTCCGGCCCACGCGCACCCGCACCTGGTTCGAGGCGATCCGCAGCGACCCCGGTGCGAGGCCCATGGGGCGCCACCCCGGGGCCTGCAGCGCGCGCACCACGGCGGACCGCGACCAGTCGGGCGGGAACCGGAAGACCAGGTCGGATTCCTCGCGCGAGACCGACGAGATCCCGGCGCGCTCCGCGAGCAATCGCAGGCGGACCACGCCCAGCAGGCGCTCCGCCGGCGCGGGGAGCGGCCCGAACCGGTCTGCCATGTCGAGACGCGTGGCGTCGAGCTCCTCATCCGTCCGCACGCGCGACAACCGCCGGTAGAACTCGAGCTTCTGCGGCTCGCCGGCCACGTACTCCTCCGGCAGGTACGCGTCGACCGGCAGGTCCACGGTCGCGGCCGGGCGTGACAGCACCGGCTCGCGGTCCTCGAGCACCGCCTTCTGCTCCTCGACCGCCTCGGCCAGGAGCCGCGTGTACAGGTCGAAGCCGACCGCCGCGATGTGCCCGTGCTGCTCCGCGCCGAGGATGTTGCCCGCGCCCCGGATCTCGAGGTCGGCCAGCGCGATCTGGAACCCGGCGCCGAGCTCGGAGGCGTTGAAGATCGCCTGGAGTCGCTTGCGGGCCACCTCGCTCAGGCGGTCGCGGCGTCGGTAGAGCAGGTATGCGTATGCCCGGCGGGCGCTGCGGCCGACCCGCCCGCGCAGCTGGTACAGCTGGGCCAGGCCGAGCGCGTCGGCCCGGTCGATCACGATCGTGTTCGCGTTGGGGATGTCCAGCCCCGACTCGATGATGGTCGTGCAGACCAGCACGTCGTGCTCGCCGGCCGAGAACGCCAGCATGACCCGCTCGAGCTGCCCCTCCGGCATCTGGCCGTGGGCGACCGCGATCCGCCCCTGCGGCAGGAGGCGCCGGAGCTGCTCCGCCTGCGCCTCGATCGTCTCGACCCGGTTGTGGACGAAGAACGCCTGGCCGCCGCGATCGAGCTCGCGGAGGATCGCGTCGCGGACCAGGCCCGCCGACGCCTCCGCGACCCGGGTCTGGATGGGGAGTCGATCCTCGGGCGGCGTCTCGATCACGCTCATGTCCCGGACGCCGGAGAGCGCCATGTTCAGCGTGCGGGGGATCGGCGTGGCCGAGAGGGTCAGCACGTCCACGGCGCGCTTCAGCTGCTTGAGGCGCTCCTTGTGCGCGACTCCGAAGCGCTGCTCCTCGTCCACGACCAGCAGCCCGAGGTCGCGGAACTGCACGTCCTTCGAGAGGAGCCGGTGCGTGCCGATCACCAGGTCCACGCTGCCCTGCGCCAGCCCGTCGAGGGTGGCGTGCTGCTCGGCGGGCGACACGAAGCGGCTGAGCAGCCGCACGGTCAGCGGATAGGCCGCGAACCGCTGCGTGAACGTGGTGAAGTGCTGCTGCGCGAGCACGGTGGTCGGGACGAGGACCGCCACCTGCGTGCCGTCCTGGATCGCCTTGAACGCCGCCCGGAGCGCCACCTCGGTCTTGCCGTATCCCACGTCGCCCACCACCAGGCGGTCCATCGGCTCGACCCGCTCCATGTCGCCCTTCGCCTCGGCCACCGCGCGCTGCTGGTCGGGGGTCTCCTCGTACGGGAACGCCGCCTCCAGCTCCGCCTGCCACGGCGTGTCGGGGGCGAACCGGTGGCCGCGCGCCCGTGCCCGTGCGGAGTAGAGCTCCAGCAGGTCCTTCGCCAGGTCGGTGACCGCCCGCCGGACGCGCGCCCGGGTCCGCTGCCACTCCCCGCCGCCGAGCTTCGACAGCTGGGGGCTCTCGCCTCCCGAGTAGCGCGAGATGCGGTCGATCTGCTCGACCGGCAGGAAGATGCGGTCGGCGCCGGAGAAGTGCAGCTCGAGGTAGTCCCGCGCCTCCCCGGACGCCCCGACGGTACGGCGGACCATGCCGCCGTACCGGGCGATGCCGTGGTCGACGTGGACCACGATGTCCCCCGCGACCAGCCGTTCGAGGAGGTCCCGCGGGACGACTCTCCGGAGCGCACGCGGACGGCGGACGCGGACGCTTCCGAACAGCTCCCGGTCGGTGAGCACCACGAGACCGTCCGGACCGTCCTCAAAACCGCTGTTGAGGCTGCGCTCGACCAGGGCCACGGCCCCCACGGCAGGCGGCTCGACGAGGCGGCCGGTCGGCGCGACGACCACGCCCGCGTCCTCGAGGATCTCGGCGAGGCGCGCCGACTGGTCCGAGGAGATCACCACGCGCCGCCCCTCGGCCCGCCACCGCGCGACGGCGTCCGGGATTCCCGCGATGCGCTGCGGCGGCAGCGCGGGCTCCCGCCAGCCGAACGGGTTCCCGCCCGGGGGCGCCTCCCCGGCCTCGCTCTCCCAGGTCAGCTCGAGCGTCCGGGCCTCGTGTTTCGCCCGCTGCCACGCCCGATGCTCCAGGTAGGCGTCCGGCCAGCCGGCGGGCACCTCCTCCGACTCCTCCAGCTCGGCACGCCGCTCGGCCGCCTGCTCCCAGAGCAGCTGGGCGGCCTGGTCGACGTCGCCGGGCTCGTCGAGCAGCCAGATCGCGTCGCCCACGTGGTCGAGGCCCGTGGCGGGAGCCAGCACCCCGGCCCACACTTCGGTCGCGTCGCCGAGCTGGCGGGTGGCCGTCATCCGCTCCAGGTCCGCGCCGAGCAGTGGCGGCAGGCGGCCCGCCAGCCTGCCCAGCCGGGCGCGCAGCCAGGCCGCAGTGTCGGGCGGCAGCGGGAACTCGTCGGCGGGCAGCACCGCGGCGGTGCCCACGGGGCCGGTCGAGCGCCGGTCGGCGGTGTCGAACGCGCGGAGCGACTCGATCTCGTCCCCGAAGAACTCGG
>DAIDTV010000112.1 GCA_027457005.1 Chloroflexota bacterium | reverse complement strand
GGCCTCGTCGGCCGCAGTCACCCAGTCGCCGGGTGGAGCAGAGCCCGCATCCGCGGCGGCGTCCGGAGGCGCCCAGGCTGCGGCCGGCAGCCTCGAAGCGGCAGGCACCACGCCCGCGCCGATCGATGCCTCGCCGGCGCCCGGCGTCCAGCAGTTCGAGGACTGGGCGATCGGCTGGTCGCCCGACGGATCGGCCTTCGCGGTGTGGGAAGGGCCGTCGGTGGGCGTCCAGACCGGCACGCTTTCCCTGCACGGGGTCGACGTGGCCACCGGGCAACTTGCCACCGGCGCCCCGCTCCTCGGCCCCGTGGCGGCGTGCCGAGGCTTCTCGATGGGCCTCGACCGCCTGGTCTGGGCCACGCCCGCCGACCTGCGCGGCTACAGCCAGCTGCGCGTGGTGGTCTGGGGATCGTTCGGCCGGGGTGAGATGCGCAGCCAGGAGCTCGATCAGCAGGAAGTGGTGCCGGCGTTCTGACTACGGCTCGGGCCGCCTGACTTCCGGCTCGCGTGCCGTGCGCTCGGCCGCCTCGAGCATCGGGATGCGCACCCCGCGTGCCCGCGCCACCGCGATGGCCCGCTCGTAGCCGGCGTCCGCGTGGCGCATCACCCCGGTCCCCGGGTCGGTGGTCAGCACCCGCTCCAGGCGCCGCGCCGCCTCCGGCGTCCCGTCGGCGACCACCACCATCCCGGCGTGGATGCTGTAGCCGATGCCCACCCCGCCGCCGTGGTGGAGGCTGACCCAGGTGGCCCCGGCGGCGGTGTTGAGGAGCGCGTTGAGGAGCGGCCAGTCGGCGATCGCGTCGGAGCCGTCGCGCATCCCCTCGGTCTCGCGGTTGGGGCTGGCCACCGAGCCCGCGTCGAGGTGGTCGCGGCCGATGACGATGGGGGCCCGCAGCTCGCCCGACGCGACCAGCTCGTTGAAGCGCAGCCCGGCCCGGGCCCGTTCGCCGTACCCCAGCCAGCAGATCCGGGCGGGCAGCCCCTGGAAGGGCACCTTCTGCTCGGCCAGGGTGAGCCAGCGCCGCAGGCTCGCGTCGCCGGGGAAGAGGTCCAGCAGGGCCCGGTCCGTGCGCAGGATGTCGTCGGGGTCGCCCGAGAGCGCCGCCCAGCGGAAGGGCCCCTTGCCCTCGCAGAAGAGCGGCCGGATGAACATCGGCACGAACCCGCCGATCTCGAAGGCGTCCGCCACGCCCCCGTCGGCGGCCGCCTGCCGGATGTTGTTGCCGTAGTCGAAGGCGATCGCGCCGGCACGCTGCAGCGCCAGCATCGCCCGCACCTGGCGGACCACGCTCTCCCGGCTGGCCGCCACGTACGCCTGCTGGTCGCGCGCCCGCAGCGCGAGCGCCTCGGCGAAGGCCATCCCGCCCGGCAGGTACCCGCCGAGGAGGTCGTGGGCGCTGGTCTGGTCGGTCAGCGCGTCGGGCCGCCAGCCCCGCCGCACCAGCTCGGGCTCCACGTCGGCCGCGTTGGCCACCAGGGCCACCGAGCGGGGCCGGCCCTCCGCGCGGGCCGCCTCCACCCGGGCCAGCGCGTCGTCGAGGTCGTCGGTCAGCTCGTCGACGTAGCCCGCCGCGTGGCGGCGTTCGGCGCGCGCGGGGTCCACCTCGAGGCAGAGCGCCACGCCCTCGTTCATGGTGATCGCCAGGGGCTGCGCGCCGCCCATCCCGCCCAGGCCGGCGGTGAGCACCACGCGCCCCTGCAGGGTGCCCCCGAAGTGCTGGCGGGCCAGCTCGGCGAACGTCTCGTAGGTGCCCTGGATGATGCCCTGGGTGGCGATGTAGATCCAGGACCCGGCGGTCATCTGGCCGAACATGGTGAGGCCCAGCCGCTCGAGCTCCCGGAAGACGCCCCAGGTCCCCCAGTGGGGCACCAGGTTGGCGTTGGCGATGAGGACCCTTGGGGCATCCGGCGTGGTGCGGAAGATGCCCACCGGCTTGCCCGACTGCACGAGCAGCGTCTCGTCGTTCTCCAGCTCGCGCAGGGCGGCCACGATGGCGTCGAAGGCCTCCCAGCTGCGGGCGGCCCGCCCCGTGCCGCCGTACACGATCAGCTGGTCGGGCGCCTCCCCCACCTCGGGATCGAGGTTGTTCATGAGCATCCGCAGGGCGGCTTCCTGGCCCCAGCCCTTGCAGGTGCGCTCGGGACCCCGGGGGGCGCGGACCGGCCGGGGGCCGTGGCCGGGCGTGACGATGGGCGAGCCGCTGGGGCCGGTGAGGGTGGGCGACGGTCGCGCCGCCTCTGATGCAGTCGTCATGACCGGGAACCTACGAGCACGCCCACCGCCATGCAAGACCCAACCTGCCGGAGTTGTCCGGCAGGACGTCCGACGCGCGCCGCCGAGCCCGGAGGCGGCACACCGCGCGGCCGCTCGTCCTGGCGCGGATCAGCGCGACACGTCGCGCCGGGACATGCCCCACGCGCCGAGCAGGATCCCTCCGACCGCGATGACCACGCAGGCGACCACGCCGAACGGATCCCAGTCGCCGATCATCGGCTGTCCCAGGTGCGCGGTCAGCGCGAGCTGGTGGAACCAGTCGGGGAGCTTGAGCGGCGGCGCCAGGAGGTCGATGAGATACGTGGCCACGACGACCAGCGCGGCCACCTCGGCCGCGAGCGAGGTCCGCCACAGGCCACCCACGGCGAAACCGACCCCGACGATCGCGACGGCGAACAGGCCGAGGGAGGCCGTGCCGAGCAGCGCGTCCCCTGCGGTCGCACCCCCGACGGCGGCCCCGAGCCCGATCCCGAGCGCCACGATCACGGTCATGAGAGCGACGGCAAGGATCGCCGCGACCCCGCCGGCCACGACCCAGCGGGCCCGGGACATGGGCACCGCGAGGATCTCCTCGAGGCGGCCCTGGACCTCGTCGGAGGTCCACTTCGAGATGAAGGTCGTGGCGGCGAAGCCCGCAGCGATGTAGAAGAGCGCGACGTACAGCTGGAGCCAGCCGCCCGCGGTCGCGAAGTCGTAGCCGGGGAAGATCGTCGCGAACGTCCTGGTGATGCTGGTATCGCTCCCGACCTGGCTCGCGAACCCTCCCACGAGCGATGCGAGCAGCGCACCCATCAGACCCATGCCGAGGCCCCAGGCGAGCGCCCGCGGCAGCTGCTCGCCGAACGCCCGGCTGACCGGACCGCGGACGCCGAGTACCGCCCCCGGCGCGTGAGGGAGCGAGAGGCCGGCCGTCACCCCGAGGTCACGGCGGCTGAACAGCTCAACCCCGAGCGCGAGGAGGACCACCCCAACGATCCCCACGAGCGCAAGGCCCGGCCAGTCGTAGAACCCGGCGAGCGGGATGTGGTTGGCGGTCCAATGGAACGGGCTCAGGTCGACCAGCGGGCCGCCCACGTTCAGGCCGCTCGCCGCCCACAGGGCAACCATGACGATCCCGGCGACGCCGGCCGACCCGGCGCGGCCGAGGAGCGGAGCGAGGGCGAGGGCGAGGCCGCCGAAGAACATGGCGATGAAGCCGGTCCAGAGGGCGAACCCGACCGAGCCGCCGAGCGGGATCGGGTCGCCGAGCTTCGGGTCCCCGTACGCGTTCGAGCTCAGCGTGATCATCACCGCGACGAAGGCCATCGCGACCCAGAGCATGGTCAGGTGCGCCGCGAGCTTCTCGAGCGCGATGCGACGCTTGCCGAAGGGTGCCGCGGCGACGAAGTCGAGGCTGCCGCGGGCGGCTTCACCCGCCAGGGTGCCCGACAGCGCGAGGATCGACCAGAGCCCGGCGCCGAGCGCGAACAATGCCCCGTACTTCCAGCTCATGTAGCCGCCGAGCGTGCCGAGCTTCGGGCCCATCAGGGTGGCGTTGCCGAAGAGGTTGACCATCGAGGCCGGCATGCTTCCGATGAGCTTGTCGATCTCGACGCGCGCGGCCGGCGTCGGGAAGACGGTCCCGATGGCGGCGCCCATGACGAGCGCGAGACCGCCGAAGAGGCCCGCGGCGATGATGAACGCGAGCCTTGAATCGCGGATGGTCTTGCCGTAGATGCTCCCGAAACCGTAGAGGCGGCGATGGAGCGGGATCGGGGCGAGGGCGGCCGCGGCTGTGCGCTGCGGCATCCCGGCGCTGACGGCCATGGCTACTTCACCTCGACGGGCGCCTGCCCGTACTGGGCAAGGAACGTCTCCTCGAGCGAGGGCTCCCGCGAGACGAAGTCGAGCAGCTCGTGGCGGGCCGCCGCCTGGACGACCGGCGTGATCGCGCCGGCCACCCGCATCCGCAGGACGTGGTCGTCGGCGACCAGGTCGCTCACCCCGGGGAGCGCCGCGAACTCGGCGGCCGGCACGGGACCCGCGAAGCGCAGCTCCACCTGGTGGTGCGCCAGGTCGCGCAGCCCCTCCACCGTGTCGAGCTTGACGATGCGACCCTCGCGGATGATCGCCACGCGGTCGGAACTCTTCTCGACCTCCGAGAGGATGTGCGACGAGAGAAACACGGTCGCGCCGTCCGCCACGCAGTCGCGCAGGGTCGTGAAGAAGGTCTGCTGCACCAGTGGGTCGAGGCCCGAAGTCGGCTCGTCGAGGACCAGGAGCTCCGGGCGGTGCTGCAGGGCGATGATCACGCCGACCTTCTGCTTGTTGCCCTTGCTGTACTCCCGGAACCGCCGGGAGGCGTCGAGATCGAAGCGCTCGATCAGGGAGCGCTGGTACGCGGGGTCCACGCCGCCGCGCAGGTTCGCGAAGTACTCCAGCGTCTGACCCCCGGTCAGCCGGTCGTACAGGGTGAACTCGCCAGGGATGTAGCCGACACGACGGTGGATCGCGACCGCCTCCCTCGTCGCGTCCAGGCCGAACACGCGGGCGGATCCGCGGGTCGGGCGGATCAGGTCCAGGAGCACCCGGATGGTGGTCGTCTTGCCGGCGCCGTTGGGGCCGAGGAAGCCGAACACCTCGCCCTGGTCGACCGTCAGGTCGACGTCGACGATGCCGCGGGCCTGCCCGTAGAACTTGGTGAGCTTCTCGGTCTGGATGACGGCGGTCATGCTGCCTGTCCTTTCGCGGGGGTTGTCGAGTCGAACCAGAAGCGCAGCGTCGCCTCGTCGGCGATCGGCCACGCGAGCCGTGCGGTGCCCAGGATCCGCTCGAAGGCCTCGATGTAGGTCCCGATGGTCGACTGGACGGTCTCGAACGAGACGGTCCCGTCCAGGCGGCCGAGGAACAGCGGGATGATCTCGTCCTGGAGCCCGAGCATCACGGACGTGATGACGCTCGCCGTGCCCTCCGACGACGCGACCGAGAACGCTCCCTCGGCGGCCCCCTGGCGGAGGATGCCTGCCAGCAGCGGGGTGAGGCGCGCCCTGGTCGCGGCCCGGAGCCGCGCAACGACGGTCGCGTTCTCGTCGGAGTACCAGATGCGCATGAGCTCGGCGACGGCCGCGGGCTGGAACTCGGGTTGCTCGCGCTTCCACCGCGCGATACCCGAGAACACGCCCTCCAGCTTGGCGAGCGCGCCGAGGTCCGGGTCCGCGGCAACGGGCTCCACGCTGCTGATGCCGACCTCCACCATCCGGTCGATCACCGCAGCCAGGAGCTCGGCCTTCGACCCGAAGTAGTGGAAGAACGCCCACTTCGAGGCACCGACC
>DAIDTV010000111.1 GCA_027457005.1 Chloroflexota bacterium | reverse complement strand
GTGTAGACCACGCCCCGCGTCGACTGCGTCATCACTAGCACCCCGGATTCGCGGCGATCGCCGCCTGTAGGAGCTGCTGGTCGCGCGCCAGCGTGGCCTGGTCGGTGGCGAGCGCGGCCGACTGGGCCGCCGTGCGCGTCTTGAGGCCCTGGTATACGCCCACGTCGTGCTGCATCGTCGCGACCGCCGAGCGGAGCGCGCTGACCTGCGAGCAGTTCGGCGCTGGCGCCGGCGCGGCCGGCGTGGGTGCGCCGCTCGAGCTCGTCGACTGGCCCGCGGCGAGCGCCGCGAGCGCGGCCGCGAGCGCGTCCTGCCCCTGGTTCGCGAGCTGCTGCTGCGATCCGATCGCCAGGCCCGCGAGGGAGGACTGCGAGGCGAGGGCCGCCGTGGCGAGCTGCTGCTGGCTGGTGACCACCTGCCCGCCCAGGGAGAGCGCGGCCTGGCCGAGATCCGAGCCGACCTGGAGCCCCGCCGCGCCGAGCGCGACGCCGGCACTCTGGCCCGCCTCCGCGGCCGCGGCTCCGGACGCCGAGCCGGCGCCGTAGGTGGAGGCGCCGAAGCTCGCACCGCTGGTGTAGGCACCGCTGGTGTCGGCCCCGCTGGTGTCGGCAGGAGCGGCCGCCGCGCTCGACGCGACCGCCGCGGTGGCCTGCGTGGCCTGCAGCTGGCGGTAGGCGATGAAGGCGCCGATGGCGACCACCACGGTCGAGAGGACCGCCAGGCGATGCGTCGTGTAGTAGCTCCGGACCTGCGCGCTAACAGCCACCGCACCCGCCTCCGCTCTGCGCGCCGCCCAGGCCCTGCAGCGCGGCGAGGATCGCCGCCAGGCTGGAGCCCGCGGGGACGTTGATCGTGGCGCCGCCCACGGTGAGGGTCATCCCGCCCGTGGTGCTACCGGCGGGGGAGATCGTGGTGCCACCCACGGTGACGCCCTGGCCGCGGCCTGCGCCTCCGAGGTCGGGGCAGCGGGCACGCCGGGCAACGGCTGCTGGCGCACCGAGGCGAGGGGACGCGCGGCCACGAGCGGGCCGGGCCCGCTGGTCATGACGCGCACACCCAGGGGGAACGGGTTGACGATCGCGCCGCTCACCTACGCCACCCCCTCGCGCTCGAGCTCGTCGACCGTCGCGTCGAGCGAGGCGATGAACGCGGCGTCATCCTCGGGCGCCTTCCACGTGGGCGCCTCGTTCTCGCCCCGGATCATGTCGGCCGCGCGCCACTGCGCGTAGGCGAGCTCGGGACCGTGCAGCCACTCGCGCAGGTCGGCGAACGTCGCGCGGCGCACCAGATCCCGTCCGCGCGAGAGCCACTCGCCGCGATCGTCCTCGTCGAGGTAAGCGAACCACCAGAGGAAGGCGACCGGGGCGAACGCGACCGCCTCGCGGGCGGCGAGCTCGAGCGCGCGGGCGAGCGTATGGCGCACGGCTAGTGTCCCGCCACCGTGGAGAGGCTCTTGGTCCAGATGGTGCCGAGGATGTTCAGGATCCCGGAGAACGCGGACCCGTGGGTGCCGATGTCGACCAGGATCGCCCCGAACACCAGGAGCGTTGCGATCTTCGCTGCGTCGCGTTCCATGTCGCGCCTCCTACGGCTGGCCCGTCAGGCCCTGCACCCGGGACTGGACCGCGACCAGGAACGGCGCGACCGCCGGGACGTTGAGCACGGCCGCGATGACGAGCCCGACCAGGACGAGCGTGACGAGCTCGGGGAGTACCAGGCCCGCGGCGACCACGATCCCCGCGAAGATCGCGAGGGTGATCCCCTGGCTGAGGGTCGGGAGCGCGCGGTTGCGCAGCACCAGGATCCCCACCAGGAGCAGGAACAGCCAGAGCACCGCGGGGGTCGCGTTGGCCTTCGTGCTGTTGCCCTTGAAGTAGCTGACCGCGCGCCGCGGGTGGATGGATGCCACGGTTAGGTCCCTCCGATCGTGCCGGCCGGCCGCCCGGGCACGCTGTTGATCGCGACCCCGGGCGTCGTGCCGATCGACGCCGGCTGCAAGGGCGGGGCCGCCTGCACCGCGCCGATCGCGCGGGCCAGGCCCGCGGACAGGTAGCCGCGTACCCACAGGAACGCGAGCATCCCCGCCGCGAAGAGCAGGAGCATCCCGCCCAGGGTGCGCATCGCTAGGCGCTCGTCCCGGTCGAGCTGCCGGACGCCGGCGTGGGCGTCACGACGGGCGTCGCGGGCGCGTGGATCACGTTGAGGCGGTCGTGCGCCGCCTGGGCGAGCGCGAGCGCGGTTGCCGCCTTGGCCTGGGTGCCGTTCTGCACGACCTGCGTGCCGAACACCACGCCGGCGGCGATGAGCGCCGCATTGTCGAGCCAGGGGGTCGCGGCGAATCCCGGGATCACGTTCGCGACCACCGCGGCCCCCACGATGAGGACCGCGAGCACCGCGGAGGTGATGGCACCGTACTGACCGAGCGGGCTGGCCACTACAGGATCCGCCGGTACCAGTACGCGAGGAAGAGAGCCGCGACCACCATCCCGACGAAGAGCGAGCCCGGGAAGGTGAGCCCCGAGGCCACCCCCCCGAAGCTCAGCGAGGGCAGGGAGGCCGTGCGCGTCCGGGAGCTGACCGCGACCTGCGTCGCGGCACTGCTCACGGTCACGCCGGCCGGATTGGGAGCGCCCATCGTGGCCGCCTCCTACCCGGCTGCCAGCAGGTGCGCCGCCGGATTCTGGTCGATCAGGCGCCGCGTGCTGGTGTAGATGCGGGGGGAGGCCCCGAACACGGTCCCGGCGGCGACGTAGAGCTGCGAGCGGATCTCGGTGAGCGAGTCCGTGTAGATCCAGTCGGTCCGCCCGAGCACGTCCCGGTCGTACATCCACACCCCGAAGGGGAGCGGCATGTCGTTCTGGTAGACCTGGTCGAACATGAACAGCGGCCCGGGGAGCGGGCCCTCGGGGTAGAGCTGCTGCGAGTTCAGGATGAACTGCAGGCTCTGGATGTCCGCCATGTCGAGCTGCGCGCCCACCCCCGCGGTCGCGAGGGTCGCGGCGTGCGCGATGCCCAGGATCGTGTAGTCCGGGGTGATCGTGACCTCGTTCTTGCCGCTCGCGACGACGGCCTGGTAGTCCTCGTCGTAGGAGAGCTCCCAGTCCACGTCGACGCCGTCCGCGTTGGGCTGCGTGGTCGTGGGGAGGATCGGCGAGCCGGGAGGCGGGGGCGCGAGCCAGACCTGCTCGACGTCGAGCACGAACGCCGCGGCCGTGAAGTTGGCCGGCGTGTCGAAGACCGCGGCCGCCGTGTTGGGGGTCACGATCAGGTTGGCGTTGGTGGCGTTGCCGAGCGGCACGGTGCCCCGGATGTCGTCCACGCTGTAGTGCGTGGGGAGCACCCACCAGAGCGACAGCGTCGACGCGCCGAGGGCGGTCGGGAAGCTGTCCACCTGGGCCGCCCAGTAGGCGTTGGCATCGAGCGTGTTCTGCGGCACCAGGCGCCAGGCCTGCCGGCCGGGCTTGAAGTCGCTGTTGCGCAGGTTCCAGATGTGCATGAAGTACCCGCCGAGGTTGATCGGCGGGATGGGCTTGTTGGGAACCTGCAGGTTGAACGTCTGCACGACGTTGTACAGGCCGAGCTCGATCGCCACCAGGGCGGCGGTCGCGACCGTGTAGCTGGCCGTCAAATGGACGATCAGCATGTCCAAATAGCCCTGCTTGCGCAGCGCCACCGTCACACTGGCCCCGCCCAGGGCGAACGCCTTATCCCCCCCGCCCAGGTCGAACTTGAAGGGACGCATGAAGAAGCGAGCGGGGTACAGGATCGTCCCCGCGGCAGCGGCGGCCACCGGCCTACCCTCCTACTGGTGGACAGTCAGGCCGAAGAGCGTCCGCACGCCCCCGACGACGGTCCCGAGGCCCGGGACCGACTCGGCGCGAGTGGCCACGGAGCTATTGACGGCGTAGTAGATCGCGACCGAGCCGAGGGTCGCGGCGACGGCGATCCAGATGACCTCGAGGGCCATCTCATCGAGCCCCCGGACGATGCGACGGAGCATGCGGACCTCCCCAAGCAGGGCCGGCCCGCCACCCTCACCGCATCGCGAGCGGAGCGTGCAGCGACAGCCGGAAGTCGGGCCCTCTGTACCACCAGCGATGGTCGAGCGGCAGCGACCGTTGCCGGATCAGCTGCACCATGCCGGGCTGGTCGGGATCGGCCAGGAGCTGCGCCGCTTCCTCGCGGGCGGCCGAGTCGGTGAGCGTCAGCGCGATCACGTGCTGCGCCTCCGAGCGGGCCTCGAGCGCCACCCGCTGCGGGCGCTGGGTGACCAGGACGAGCGTGATTCCGTGCGAGCGGCCGGCCGTGATGAGCTCGCGGAAGGCGGGGCCGATGCTCTGCTCGGTGCACAGCTCGCGGAGCTCATGCACCACCACCAGCGCCGGGCGCGGGTCGCTCATGGAGAGCTCCCAGAGTTTGGTCGCCACTGTCTCAAATCGGCACCAGAGGGGTTGCAATCGAGGCGGATCCCCGGGGCGCCGGCGCCGCTTCTCATCGAGGCTGGGGCGGTAGACGATGCGGCCCGGCAGCCGCTTCACCACGTCGTCCGCGTGGTAGAGCACGGTGCAGTTGGGGATGAGCGCCGCCGGGTCGTCCCCCTTCGTGTCGACGATGAGGACGGGCCCCACGGCCCACGCGGCGGCGATGCTCTGGGCAATCACGCTCTTGCCCGAGCCGTTCATCCCGAGGACCAGGACCTTCTCGCCCGGGCGGATCTGGTGGACGATCGCCTCAGGCATCGCGCAGGCGCGCCGGGCGCAGCTCCGGGTGGAGCGTCATCGCGACGGCTTCCTCGTTGTCCAGCCAGGAGCCCACGTCGCCCGGCCGCTCGGCGACGGAGGGCCCGGTCTGGGGGAGCCCCGACATGGCCCGGATGGCCAGGAGCAGGTCGCCGGCGGGGATCTTGCCGCGCAGGGCGGCGATGACGCCCGCCTCGGTCCAGAGGTGGCGATGCGGGCGCGCGGGATCCGGCGTGGTCGGGTGGCCGGTCCCCTTGGCCCAGTCGTGCTCGATCGCGTAGGGCAGCAGCCGGCCCGAGGCGAGGTCCACGAGCTGGTGGTAGTGGCGCCCGTCCGGCCGGCAGGCGAGGGGGGCGAGCGGGCTATGTTTCACGTGGAACGCCCGACAGCGTGGATTCGAGGTCCGACCAGTCGACGTCGGGCGACGGCTCGTCGAGCGTGCCGAGCAGATGCCCCAGGGCCGGCGAGGCGATCGCGAGCTGGTCGTCGGTGAGGGGCGCGTTGGCCAGGCACCAGGCCCCGAGCTCCGAGGCGATCACCGCGCACAGGTCGCGCAGCTCACCATCCGAGAGGGCCCCCACGCTCGCCAAGGCGCCGGAGATCGTCGGCTGTAGGTAGACCCTCAGCCGGTCGTACAGCAGCTCCCCCGCCGGGACCTCCCGGCTGAACGGCCCCACCCCCAGCCTGGGCCGCCAGCTCCGGAGACTCGACAGGCTGCGGAGCATCAGCGGCACCAGCACCCCGCTGAGCCGCTCGAGGTCCCGGGCCACCAGCTGCCGGTCGATCTGCACGGGCACCGGCACCTGCGCCGGAGCCTCGATCACTTCGCCACTCACGGATTCGCTCCTTCAC
>DAIDTV010000110.1 GCA_027457005.1 Chloroflexota bacterium | reverse complement strand
CGAGTACGCATACCTGAGCTCGAGCCTCGTGAAGGAGATCGCGAGGTTCGGTGGTGACGTCCGCGCGATGGTGCCGCGCGCCGTCGCGGAGCGCCTGGAGGTCGCGCCGCCGGCCGAGTGGAGCAGGGGCCCGGCAGTGGGCTAGAATGGCGCGTCAGTCCGGGACGCCCTCCCGGGCGGGCTTGAGGAGGTTCCCGCCATCGACATCATCTTCCTCGTCGAGCGTCTCGAATCGCTCGTGGCCAACGGGAAGCGGCTGCCCCTCACGAAGAGCGCGATCATCGACCGAGACGCCGCCCTGAACCTCATCGACGAGCTCCGTGTCGCCGTGCCCGAGGAAGTCCGCGCTGCCAAGCGGATCAACTCCGAGGGCGAGCGGATCATCGAGAAGGCGCAGGAGGAGGCGGAGCGGATCGTCGCTCGGGCCCAGGAGCAGGCGGCGTTCCTGATCGAGGAGCGCGAGCTCACGCGTGCCGCCGAGGCGCGGTCGCAGGAGATCATCGCCGAGGGCCATCGTGACGCCGACGATATCCGGCACGGCGCCGACGAATACGCGGCCAGCGTCCTCGTGCGCCTCGAGGGCGAGTGCGTGAAGGCGCTGCAGAGCATCCGGCACGGGATCGAGATGCTGGACGAGCGGCGCGGCGTCGAGCCCGAACCCGAGGAGGAGATGCCCGAGGACGAGCCGAACCGCATGGCGGGCCATGCTCGCGTTTAACGTCGCGGGCCTCATGGGCTCGGTCGCCGGGACCGATCGCCGGTACGAGATCACGGACGCGCGGCTGGACCTCCCGGACGACCTGCGACTCGCCTCGCCCATCAGCGGGCGCGTGCGGCTGTCCCGGACGACGCGCAGCATCCTGGCGGACGCCGACCTGACCGCGGCGCTCGCCGAGACGTGCAGCCGCTGCCTCAAGCCGATCGTGACGCCGATCCACGTGGAGCTGCGCGAGGAGGCGCTGCCGTCGATCGACCTGCACACGGGCCTGCCGCTCGACACGAGCGCCGAGCCCGACGCGCTTCGCATCGACGATCACCACGTGCTGGATCTCGGCGTCCCGGTGGGGGAGGCGATCTCGATGGCCGAGCCGATCGCCCCGCTCTGCAGGCCGGACTGCCGCGGGCTGTGCCCGGTCTGCGGCGCCGACCTGAACGAGGACCCCGCGCACGAGCACCGGGACGACCCGGTCGACCCACGGCTGGCCGCGCTGGCCGACTGGCAGTCCCCCGGGACTGACGAACCCACCCGCTGATCCACCACGCCGCCGGCGCGGCCACGCACGAGGAGACACCCATGGGCCTACCCAAGCGCAAGACTTCTCACGCCGCACAGGGCGATCGCCGCGCGCACCACGCGCTCACGGTCCCCGAGGTGGAGTCCTGCCCGCACTGCCACGAGCCCAAGCTCAGCCACCACGCCTGCCCCAACTGCGGGTGGTACGCGGGCCGCGAGGCGGTGCACATCAAGACGAAGACCACCGGCGAGTCGGGTCGGGCCTGACGGCGGCGGGCGCGCGGGAAACCGGGGCGAGATGGACATCCGCTCGGTCGCCGTCCCGTCTGCCTCGACCGAGCCGCGCGTGCGCGTGGCCGTCGACGCCCTGGGGGGCGATCACGGCCCATCCGAGGTCGTGCCCGGCGCCCTGGCGTGGGCCCGGGAGCACCCCGACACGGACCTCCTCCTGGTCGGGGACGAGGCGCGGATCGCGCCGCACGTCCAGGGCGGTCTGCCTTCTCACGTGACGCTGGTGCCCGCGTCCGAGCTCGTGGCGATGGACGAGCAGGCCGCGGCCGCCGTGCGGCGCAAGCGGGATGCCAGCATCAACGTCGCGATGCGGCTCGTCCGGGAGGGGCGGGCCGACGCGGTCGTCACCGCTGGTCACACGGGCGCCGGCGTCGCCGCGGCCATCCTCTACCTGGGGCGCCTGCCCGGCGTGGACCGCCCGGCCCTGGCGGTGCAGATGGTGAGCGACAAGGGGCCGTTCGTGCTGCTCGACATCGGCGCGACCACGGATTCCACCGGGCTCAACCTCTCGCAGTACGCGCGGATGGGTGCGATCTACGCGGAGAAGGTGCTCGGCGTGCGCGATCCCTCGGTCGCGCTGCTGTCGATCGGCGAGGAGGGCGGCAAGGGCGAACGACGCGTCCAGGAGGCGACCGCGATGCTCGCGCAGGGCGGCCTGCGGTTCGTGGGCAACGTCGAGGGCAAGGACCTCGTGGCACACCTGGCGGACGTGGTGGTGTGCGACGCCTCGATCGGGAACGTCACCATGAAGTTCTTCGAGGGGCTCTCCGGCTTCATCTTCGACCTCCTGCGGCGCGAGTTCCGCCGCCCGCCGTGGGGCCCGCTGGGATACCTGCTGATGCGACCGGGCATCGCCCGGATCCGGGAGCGGTTCGACTACGAGAAGCTCGGGGGGGCGCCGCTCCTGGGCGTCCGCGGCACCGTGATCATCACGCATGGCCGCGCGCGGGCCCGCATGATCTCCTACGCGGTGGGAGTGGGCGCGGCGTCGGCGAGGGCGCGCGTGCCGCAGTTGATCTCGGATGCCCTCGCCCCCCTGCCGCGCCCGGGTGAACCCGCGGGCGCGGGCGCCACGGAGACGGCGGGATGACGACGTTCGAGCGGAGCGACCGGGATCGCATGGGGGGCGCGGGCGGGCAGGCCACGGCGGGTGGCACCGGCAGGCCCGCGGCCGCCGGTGAGGGCGCGGTGCGCATGCTCACGGTGCGGCGGCGGGTGATCGGCGCGATGGCCCGGGCCGCCGCGGAGTCGCAGCCAGGTGTGCTGCGGGTCGGCCGAGGGGGCGCCGCGTTCTGGGCGTGGCTGGCGGGCCCGGCCGTCACGGCCCGCCTGCGGGGTGGTCGGGTGCACGTGCGGCTCTTCGTGGTGGCGCGGTCGGGCGAGCCACTCGGCGTCCTCGCCTCGCGGGTGCGGCGGTCCATCGCGGAGACGATCGAGCGACAGCTGGGGCTCGAGCTCGGCGAGGTCACCATCCTCGTCGACGGCGTCGGCGACTGACGCGTGTCGCCGGATGCGGCGGGCGAGCGCCACGCGCCGCGGCGGGCCGCGCGTCGCCTCGCGCTTGCGGCGGTGTTCGAGGCCGACTTCGGGCAGCGGACCGCCTCCGCGGCGCTGGAGCGCCAGCTGTCGGACGTGGGTGCGGACGAGGAGACGGCCGCGTACGCCCGTACCCTCGTCGATGCCGTCGTGCGCCACCGCGACACCATCGACGCTCGGATCGAGGCCGCGGCACCGGCATACCCGGTCGTCCAGCTCGCTCGAATCGACCGCGCCCTGTTGCGTTCGGCGCTTGGGGAACTGCTACACTCCGCCACGACACCGGCCCGAGTGGTCATCGCCGAGTGGGTCGGTCTGGCTCGAACCTACAGTGGGGAACCTGCCCGTCGGCTCCTGAACGGCGTCCTCGGACGGATCGCAGGCGAGGCAGGATTGGCCGGGCCCACCCGGAGGGACGGGAATCGCGATTCCAGGCGGTGACCTTCCGCCAGGATCAGGAGGTAGGACTGGTGACGGCATCAACCTACGAGCGGCTCAAGAAGATCGTCGTTGAGCAGCTCGGTGTCGACGAGGACGAGGTCAAGCCCGAGGCGTCCTTCGTGGACGACCTCAACGCCGACTCCCTGGATCTCGTCGAGCTGATCATGAGCCTCGAGGAAGAGTTCGGCACCGAGATCTCGGACGAGGACGCCGAGAAGATCCGCACGGTCCAGGACGCGGTCGACTACATCGACGAGCACGCCGCGCAGTAGCCCACTGCGCCTCGCGATGGACCCGGCTGGCGAGCTCGCGGCGCGGCTCGGTCTGCCGGTCGCGGACCGGGCCCTGTTCGAGCGGGCCCTGGTCCACGGAAGCTTCACCAACGAGCACCCCGAGGCGCCGATCGGGTCCAACGAGCGGCTCGAGTACCTGGGCGACGCCGTGGTGTCGCTGGTGGTGTCCGAGGCGCTGTACCAACGCCATCCGGAGGAGGACGAGGGCGCGCTCACGGCGCGTCGGGCGGCCCTGGTCTCGACGCAGGCGCTGGCGCGGGTGGCGGGGCGGCTCGGCCTGGGCGAACTGATCGTGCTGGGGCAGGGCGCGGAGCGCACGGGCGAGCGACGGCGGGCGTCGGTGCTCGCCGCCACGTTCGAGGCGGTCGTCGCGGCCGTCTACCTCGACCAGGGGTTCGCCACCGCCCGGACCTGGCTGACGGGCCTGATGGAGGACCTGCTGGATGCCAGGATCCCCGCCGCGAGCCTGAAGTCGCCGAAGAGCCGCCTGCAGGAGCTCAGCTACGTGCGGTGGGGGGCGCCGCCGGTGTACCGGCTCGTGAGTGCAGAGGGGCCCGACCATGCGAAGCGCTACGTGGTCGACGTGCTCGTGGGGGAGCGCGCGCTGGGCCGTGGCGAAGGCGGCAACCGGCGAAACGCCGAGACGGAGGCGGCGGACCGCGCGCTCGAGGTGCTCGAGGTGAAGCGCGAGGTGCCGCCGGCGCTCGACGCCTCCCCATTCCCGGGGGAACCCTCCCCGGAGTCCGGGACGTGACGTTCGGCCGACGGGGGCCGGGCCGATGACCGTTCGAGGTCGACTGCGCGCCCTGCGCATGGTCGGATTCAAGTCGTTCGCCGAACGCACCGAGATCGAGTTCGGCGCGGGCATCAGCGCCGTGATCGGCCCCAACGGGAGCGGCAAGAGCAACCTGGTCGATGCACTGCGATGGGCGCTCGGCGAGCAGGGCCGCTCACTGCGGATCCGCCGGGCCGAGGACGTGATCTTCGCGGGATCCGAGCGGCGCCACGCGATCGGGATGGCCGACGTCACGGTGCTGCTCGACAACGCCGACGGCCTGCTGCCGCTGGACTTCTCCGAAGTCGCGCTGGGCCGCCGGCTCTTCCGTTCCGGCGAGAACGACTACCTGGTGAACCGCCAGCGGGTCCGCCACCGCGACCTGGTGGACCTGCTCGACGCGGCGAACATCGCCGAGAACGCCTTCCTGTTCATCGGCCAGGGCATGGTGGACCAGGCGCTCGCACTCCGGCCCGAGGAGCGCCGGGCGCTGTTCGAGGAGGTCGCCGGCGTCCGGCGGCACGAGCGCCGCCGCCGCCAGGCCGAGGCCCAGCTGGTCGAGGCCGATGCCAACCTGGCACGGGTACGGGACGTGCTGGCGGAGCTTCGTCCGCAGGCTCGCCGCCTGGCGCAGCAGGTGGAACAGGAGCAGGCCCGCCGGTCGGCCGCCGACGAACTGGCCGCCGCCCTCGTCGTCGCGGCCCACGCCCGGGCGCACGCGACCGCCCGGGCCGGCATGACCGCCGCCGCCGGCCTGGACGAGGCACGCCGGGCGGCGGCGCAGGCGCAGGCCGAGCTCCAGGCGACCGAGGCGCTCGCGGTCGCGCTGTCGGGGCGGCTGGCCGCGCGCGGGGAGACGGAGCGCAGGCTCCGAGCCGACCTCGAGACACTGACCGGCGAGCTGACCACGGCCCGGCTCGCGCACGGCCGCGCGGAGTCGGCGGTCGAGGCGCTGGAGCGCGAGCGCCAGGAGGTGCTGCTCGCGTGCGACCGCGCGGAGGAGGCGAACCGCGCCAAGTCGCAATTCCTTGCGGCGGCGAGCCACGACCTGCGCCAGCCGCTGCATGC
>DAIDTV010000109.1 GCA_027457005.1 Chloroflexota bacterium | reverse complement strand
ACGTCGCCGCGTGGGGCGTCGGGCTCGATCCCGGCTTCGTGGTCGGCGTGGCAACGGGTGGCCCGTTCGGCAGGTTCGTCGGCTGCTGCCCATTGATCGCGTTCCCCGGCGTCGGATCGAAGCGGACCCAGCCGTAGCCCGGGAAGTACACCTCGACCCACGCATGCGCCGCGCTGCGGTCCACCTGGAACACGCCGGACCCGGCCGGCTGCCCGGGCAGGTAGCCGAGGACGTAGCGCGCCGGGATCTGCTGGGTGCGCAGCATCATCACCAGGGTGGTGGCGAAGTACTCGCAGTAGCCGTGCTTGCTGGTGAGCAGGCAGTCGGGCACGGGCATCCCGGGGGCGCAGAGCCCGCGCACGTCCGTGTCGTAGACGAAGTTGCCGCCGCTGTACAGCCAGTCCTGCAGTGCCCGCGCCACGTCGTACGGGTCGCGGCGGCTGGCGGGCAGCGTCGACACGAGCCGGTCCGCGTCCTCCTTCACGATGGGCCCGATGCTGCCCGGCTCGATCAGGATGTAGCGCTTGGCCCACTCGGGGTACACGGTACCCGCGGCGGCCAGCTCGTTGCCGGTCACCTCGTCCGCCACCGTGTTGCGCACCAGCGCCGTTACCTGGTAGGAGCCGCCGTCGGGCAGCGAGCTGTTGAGCTGCAGGGCGTCGACCGGGCCCCCGGCCGCGGCAGTCTGCAGCTGGACCGGCAGCGAGACCCTGTAGGGCGTCTGGGGGGAGAGCACGGTCGGGTCCGCGACGTCGACCGGGGCGACCGTCACGGTCACTTCCTGGTACTGCTTGCCCGGCAGCACCTCGTCCACGCTGCCCGCGAGGACCGGTTTGCCGGCCGCGATCGGGCCGGCGGTCGAGGGATTGCTCTGCTTCCAGGTGTGCCCGTCGAAGTCGTCGTAGGTGGCGCCCTGCCAGTAGTAGCCCTTGCCGGTGCTGGTACGGATCTCGTAGGCGAGCGCCGGGGAGGATTGCCAGAAGCCCTGGATCGTCTGCGACGCGGTGAAGAGCCCCGAGGGCCCCCTGATCGGCGCCACGATGCCGCTGGCGAACCGGTCGAAGTTCGTTGCCCACGAATAGAACTGGTCCGCGCTGCCCGTCCAGTAGGGGCGCAGCGGGTCCGAGCTGGCCGCCGAGGTCAGCACGATCGCCCCGAGCAGCGCGACGATGGTGAAGGTCGCCCCGTTCCGCAGGTAGAGCGAGAAGGCGGTGCTCTCGTCGCCCAGGCGAGTGTGCCCCCAGAGCAGTCGCTGCTCCGCCAGGCTGAGACGCACGAGCAGGAACAGGGCGGCGGCCGCGAACACGATCAGGTACGGGTACTGGTGCTGGAGGGTCAGCGACATGCTGGCGAGCAGCAGCAGCCCCAGGAACAGCACCGCACTCATCGGCCGGTGATGCCGGAACACCGCGAAGGCCGCGAACTGCCCGCTCGCCCAGCCCACGGAGGCCACCACCAGGAGGAAGGCCGAGGTCTGGTCGGACCGCACCTGCCGAATGAAGACGTCGCGCAGGAAGAACTGGATGGACGCGACCAGGTTCGCCAGCCGGAAGGGATCGTGGGCCGGGAGCACGACCCCGGGCACCGGCGGGATGATGCCGGCCACGGCGTAGATGGCAAACGCCGAGCCGAGGATGGCGCCCACCACGTGGACCAGCAGCGGGTGCCAGCGCAGCTTCGCCCCGGCCAGGCCCCACGCCGCGCCGAGCACCAGTGCCGCCGGAAGGAACTCGGTCTCGCTCACGCCCGTGCCCGCGACCCGGCCGGCCCACTGCGCGTTGTCGACCGCGTAGCCCAGGGTCAGCAGCATCACGAGCAGCGCGAGGACGCTCAGCCAGCCCTCGGCGGGCCGCCTCGGCACGGACCGCTCCGTGTCCCGCCGCCCGGCCATCATGCCGGCCTCCGTGCCGCCACCGCCCCCGGCGCGACCAGCAGCTCTCCCAGGCGCGTGTGCGGCACGATCTCGTGGACCTGGAGATCGTACTCGGCCAGGGCATGGCGCATCGATCGGACGCCCCGCAGCCGCTCCGCCTGCGCCTCGTCTTCCCCGCCCCGGCCGTCCGGGCGGGCGGCGATAGCCGCATAGGCCGCGGGATCGAGGTGGCACACCGCCACGCCCACCCCGCGAGGGCGGAGCGAGGCGAGCGGACGGATCCAGTTCGGGTCGAGCGACGGCGTGATCACCAGCGCCGTCATGCCCCGCCGCAGCCGGCCGAGGCCGTGCAGCAGGATCTCCACGAGCGGCACCGGGGCGTTCGCCTGCGCCGCGGCGAGCATCTGCATCAGCTTCTGGTGCTGCCTGGCGCCCCGGTCCGCGGGCAGCACCGGGAGCTGGCGACCGGCCGACGTGAGCCCCACCGCGCGGTTCTCCGACAGCGCCTTGGCGCCGACGGCGGCGGCGACGCGGACCGCCGCCTCGAGGGTCGACTCGTCGCCCTGGCCCGCCTGCCAGGTGGGGTCGAGGTCGAGGAAGATCCAGACGTCCGCCGCCTGCTCCAGGTCGAACTCGCGGACGTACAGCTCCTGCTGGCGCGCCGTGGTCGGCCAGTGGATCCGGTTGTAGGCGTCGCCCGGCACGTAGGGCCGGACCGACGTGACGAGCGGCGTGCTCTGGAAGGTCCGCTCGCGACTGGCGTGGGTGCCCTCGAGCGAGGTTGCCGGGACGTGCCAGAACGGGAGCGGCTCCACCCGGGGGTACACCACCAGGGTGGCGCCCCTGCCCACGCCCGCCGACGCCTCGAACAGCCCGAACGGGTCGCTGGTGCGGATCTGCAGCGGGTCGATGCGGAAGTGTCCACGCCGGGTGAGCGGAACGCGCGTCAGCCAGGAGCGCTCGCCGCGTGGCGGCAGAGCGAGTGCCCGCCCGGGGAGCGGAACCGGCAGCGTGGAGGCATGCTCGATCTCCAGCCACGGCTTGGGCAGATAGCTCACGTTGCGCAGCGTGTAGGTCACGCGGAGCTGCCCGCCGACCGAACCGTGCAGCTGGCCCAGCACGTAGCCCGCCTCCAGGTCGGCCAGCCCGAGCCGCGTCACCACGTACGCGCCGCCACCCACGAGGAGCAGCAGGTAGACCAGGAAGAACAGGAAATCCGCCCCGGTGGAGAACGCGCCGACGATCAGGATGGCGCCGAGGACCAGGAGCTGGAGTCGCGCGATCATCTCGCCGCCGCCCGCCGGTTGTGCCGGCTACGCCGGCCGCACCCGCGGCCGCTCCGCCGCGCCCACCTCGACGGGAACCGTCTCGAGCAGCTCCCGGATGACCTGCCGCCCGTCGACGTCCCGAAGCGTCGCCGCCGTCTTGACGATGATCCGGTGGGCCAGCGCCGGCTCGGCGAGCGTCTTGACGTCGTCCGGAATCGCGTAGTCGCGCCCGTCCAGCGCGGCCATCGCCTGGGCCCCCCGGTAGAGCGCCAGTGAGCCGCGCGGCGAGGCACCCAGCTGGACGTCCGCGTGGGTGCGCGTGGCGGAGGTGAGACGGACGATGTAGTCCGCGACCACCGGGTCCACGTACATCTCGCGCACCGTCGACTGCATCGCGAGGAGCTCCTCGACGCTGACCACCTCGCCGATCTCGCCGAGCGGATGGACGCGCTTCTGCTGGTCCATCACCACGATCTCCTCGGCCGGCGAGGGGTAGCCCAGCCGGAGCCGGAGCATGAAGCGGTCCAGCTGGGCCTCCGGCAGCGCGAAGGTCCCCTCGTACTCGATCGGGTTCTGCGTGGCGAGCACCAGGAACGGGCTGGGCATGGCGTAGGTCCTGCCGTCGATGGTGGCCTGGCGCTCCTCCATGCACTCGAGCAGCGCCGATTGCGTCTTGGGCGTGGCACGGTTGATCTCGTCGGCCAGGACCACCTGGGCCATGATCGGGCCCGGCCGGAACTCGAACTCCTGGGTCCGCTGGTTGTAGATCGAGAGCCCGGTCACGTCGGACGGCAGCAGGTCCGGGGTGAACTGGATCCGGCGAAACGAGCAGCCCAGGCTGCGTGCCAGTGCCTTCGCGAGCACGGTCTTGCCCGTCCCGGGCACGTCCTCGATCAGGATGTGGCCCTGGCAGATGAGCGCCACGAGCGCCAGGCGGACGACGTCGTGCTTGCCCACGATGACGTGTTCCACGTTGGCAACGACCCGTCCCCCGAGCGCCCGCACGTCCGCCATTCGACTCCCCCACTGCAATGGTGTCCGCCTGGCCTCCCGCCGTTCGGCCGGGTTCGCCCGATCATGGTACGTCACGTACCCACGGAAAGGTTCAGCCGCGCGGGCAGACCGGTCGCGGGGGAGTGCCCGGCGGGCACCCGTCCGGTGGCTCGACCCTGGGCTGCGCCGGTCAGCCGCGGCGCAGGGTGAGCACCCCGACCCAGAGCGTCATGAAGCCGCCCAGGAGGCCGAAGACCCCCAGCGGAAGCTCCCCTGCGCTCCACGACGCGATCCCCATCACGAAGAAGACCGCCGCCATCACGAGCGCCACGAGCATCAGGAGCACCCGTTCGACCAGGGGCCGTCCCGTCCTCACGGCGTGCCTCACTGCTGCAGCGCCAGGTAGTAGGCCATCACGCGGCTGGCGAGTGGCGCCGCTTCGGTGGCCCCGGACCCTGCCCGCTCCAGGAGCACCGCCACCGCGATCCGGGCCCCCTGGACCGGCGCGAACCCCACGAACCACGAGTGCGGCTCGCCCGTGCCGCCCAACTGCGCGGTGCCGGTCTTTCCGGCGGTCGGGACACCCGGGACCTTGCCCAGCCCCGCGCACGGGATGCCCCACGCTCCCTCGACCGCCTGCTGCATGGCGTTCGCGATCGTGGATGCGATGACCGGGTCGACGACCGTCCGCCACGGCGCGGGAGCAACCGGGTGCAGTGTCCCGCTGGCGTCGCGCGTGCCGATCACCAGGTGGGGTCGCATGAGCACCCCGCCGTTGGCGATCGCGGCCGCCACCAGCGCCATCTGCAGCGGCGTCACCAGCACCTCGGCCTGGCCGTACGCGGCGTTCGCGAGCTCCACCTGGTCCTTGAAGCCCCCCAGCGGACCGCCCCCGCCGGTGACCTGGCTGGCGGCCGTGGGCAGGTCGAAGGGGATGGGCGCGCCGAACCCGAGCCGGGCGGCCCACTGCACCAGCGCCGGGCCTCCGACCGCGAGCCCGACGTGGGCGAAGTAGATGTTGCAGGAGACCTCGAGCGC
This sequence comes from Chloroflexota bacterium, assembly GCA_027457005.1. Lineage (GTDB taxonomy): Bacteria > Chloroflexota > Limnocylindria > Limnocylindrales > CSP1-4 > JAJYNJ01. The sequence goes on along the minus strand of DAIDTV010000109.1, from coordinate 507 downwards.
CTGCGTGTAGTCGAGGGCCGTGCCATCGGTGAAGGGATGGTGGCCGTCGATCACGCGATAGCCGTCCACGAGGAAGCCGGTCTTCTCCTCCGCCGGCTGGTCGGGGTAGGTGGTCTGCGCGGTGATGGCGCCCGACCCGAGCCCCGCGATGGAGGTCACCAGCTTGAAGACCGACCCGGGCACGAAGAGCCCCTGCGTGGCCCGATCGAGCAGCGGCGACGCCGGGTCCGTCGAGAGTCGCTGGAAGGCGGCCGCGCCGGTCGCCGGGCTGGCCACCTGGTTCGGGTCGAACCCGGGGCTGCTGACCAGCGCCAGGATCTGCCCGGTCGCGGGATCGATCGCCACGACCGCGCCCCGCCGGTTCCCCATGAGCTGCTCGGCGTCCTTCTGCAGCCGCATGTCGATGCCGAGCACCACGTCCTGCGGCTGGTAGAGCTGGAACTGCAGCTTGCGCAGCAGCAGGTCCGACTCCGACTGGCCCGACAGGCCGATCAGGACCCCGTCCTC
>DAIDTV010000108.1 GCA_027457005.1 Chloroflexota bacterium | reverse complement strand
GCGCGAAGGCACGGCGCGGAGCCATGGATCGGACACCGGGGCCGGGCGCCGAACCGGGCCGACGAATCGGGGCGGCGAATCGGAGCGCCCCCGGGGGCCGGGGGCGCGGAAGCGAGCGGCTGGTACCGCATATCGGATTCGAACCGATGATCTCCGCCTTGAGAGGGCGGTGTCCTGGGCCTCTAGACGAATGCGGCGCGCGCCTCGTCGCGGGGCGCGGCGAAGCGGCGCGAATGGTACCACAGCGTGCCGCCCTGGCGGCCTACAGCCGGTGCGACTCCAGGAAGAGTCGCACGGCCTCCGCCACCTGCGCGAAGCTCTCCGTGCCGATCACCAGGCCGTAGTGCGAGTGCGCCCCGAACGGCTCGTACTGCGCCCCCAGCCACTCGGCGAGACGCTCGCTGTCGGGCTCCGGGAACCAGCGGTCCAGGCCGCCGCCGATCACCAGGGTCGGCAGGTTCGCAAGGCGCTCGCGATCGACCGGCACGCCCCGCAGCATGGCGCGCCGGGCGGCTCCCGACCCGCGGCCCATCAGGTGCTGGACCTGCAGGACGTCCTCGATGGTGAGGTCCGGGTTCTGGCGGCGCAGCTGCTCCGGCAGGGACTGCCAGCCGACCAGCTCGCGCCCGAACGCGTCCGGGATCTCCCTGATCGCGTGCGGCCGCGGCGCGGTCCACAGCTGCGCGGGCAGGGCGGGGCTGACCAGGACGAGCCCGGCCACGTGCCGCTGCTCGGCCGCGCGCATCGCGATCAGGCCGCCCATGCCGTGTCCCACCAGCACCGGGTTCGGGGGGATGTGGTCGAACGCCGCCAGCACGTCCGAGACGTACGCGTCGAGGTCGATGCCGGAAACGTCGGTGGTGTCCGACCAGTAGTGGCCGCGCAGGTTGACCGCGTGGCCCTCCCAGCCGCGGTGCGCGAAGTAGCCGAGGAAGCGTCCCCACAGCCACGAGCCACCGAGCTCGCCGTGCACCAGCAGCAGCGGCCGCCGCCGGGAGCGCCGCTCCGGCAGCCACGACTCGATGTACACGCCACGATCCTCCAGGACGACCTCGTCCTTGCGGATCGGGCGCTCCGGCGGGTTCACCATTCGTGGGGGTTCATCACCAGGCCGGTGACCTGCTTGGGGTAGAAGTACGTCGACTTCTGCGGCATCACCTCGCCGGCGGCCGCCACGCTCAGCACGTCCTCGACCGGCGTGGGGTCGAGCAGGAAGGCGGACGCGCCCTCCCCCCGGTCGACCATCGCGATCGCCTCGTCGGCGTCCTTGGTGTACGCGATCCGGCCGCCCCCCGCGGTGGCGGCGCGGTCGACCTCGAGAAGTCGCTCCAGGGCCACCGCCAGCAGGCTGACGTCGAGCCAGCGCAGCGCCTGGGACGCGGCCGGGTCGAGCAACGGCTCGAACGCGGCGGGGCGCACGTGCAGGATGGCGGCCTGTCCGCCGGTCCAGAGGCCGAAGCGATGGGGGCGCGATTCCGGCAATCCCGCGCGGTGGCCGGCACCCTGACCGCTCCGAGCGGGTCCGAATGCCTCGATCAGGGCATCGGGCGCCGGAAGCCGCTCCACGTCGAACAGGTCGGCGGCGGCGGCCAGCAGGGCCTCACCGGCGGGCCCGTCGCGCACCACCCGGTGGGTCGGCAGCACAGTCAGGGGCTGGTCGGCCGGAAGCAGCAGCGCGAGCAGGTAGTCGAACGGGGCCAGCTCGCAGAGCGCCCGATCGCGGTGGCGCTCGTCGTGGTAGCGCAGGGCTGTCTCGTAGCGGTGGTGCCCGTCGGCGATGGTCAGGGGTCCAGCCGAGGCCACCCGCAGCAGATCACCCGCCGGCGGGCCCAGCGTCGGGTCGTCGACCGGCAGCTGCCAGAGCCGGTGCCGCACGCCCTCGTCGTCGGTGAGATCCACCTGCGTGTCGGTGTGGCACACGCCCTCCAGCGCATGCATCGCGGCACCGTCCGGGTCGGCGAACAGCAGCACGACCGGACTGGCGTTGGTGCCCGTCGCCCGGAGCAGGCGGTACCGATCCTCCTTCGGCGCGCTCAGGGTCCGCTCGTGCGGAAGCACCCCCGATGCCGGGCCGGGCTCCTCCACGCGGAGCCGGGCGAAGAACCCGCGCTGTGCGCGGTGCTCCGACGAACCGGGCAGGGTGTACGCCTCCTCGTAGACGTACACGGAGGGCTGGCGGTCCTTGCGCAAGGTGCCGTCGGACCGCCATGCCGCCAGGTCGCGGGCCGCGCGGCGATATCGCTCGTCCGGCGGGTCACCCGGCTCGTCGAGCGGGAGGTCGAGCCGGACGACGTTCCTCGGATGGCGGCGGGCCAGGGCGCGCTGCTGCGCCGGCGAGATCACGTCGTAAGGCGGGCTCACCAGGTCGCGCGGGTCGCCGGCACCGGCGTCGTACCGGAGCGCACGGAACGGTCGGAGTTCGGGCACGGGACGTCATGGTACGACACGCGGTGGTAGCCTCGCGACCGATGGTGAGGATCGGCCGGGTCGGGCACGCACCGGTCGGGGCTCGCGGCCGGTCGTCGGGGCTCGCGCTGCTGACCGTGGTGGTGCTGCTCGGCGCCTGTGCCGGGCCCCCCATTCCCGCCACGCCTCAGCCGGCCACCGGGGTGTTCACCGAGCTCGCCATCCTGGGTGGATCGACCCCCAACCTGGTCAGCGGCGATCCTGGCTGCAACCAGCCGGACATGATTCCCTACGCCATCCACGCCCAGGTCCGGGTGCCCGCCACCGTGTCCCAGCTGACCGACGTGTACCTGTTCACGTGGGCCGACCACGGCGCCTGGAGCCGGGGCGCGGTCGCGTTCGACTCGTGCCGCGCCGAGTACGCGGCATCCCGGTCGGCCGCCGGCCGGACGGTCGACGAGCTGGACGTCAGCCCGTATCGCGCGTTCGGCGCAGGCTGGTCGCCGGCCCTGAAGAGCGCGCTGCAGCAGGCGATGACGGAAGCGGCCGGCAACGGCGGCTGAGCGCCGGAGCGGCCACGGTGCCCGCGTGCCCGGCGCGACTCCCGGGCGCTCACCACGGCGCCGGAGCGGCCACGGCGGCGGGCACGGGTGGTAGGCTCGGGCGATGGACGACCGCCCCGCCGACCAGCGGCACGCCCCCTCCCCGCAGGCGCTGCTGCTGGCGCTCCGGCGGACGGGCCCCTTGAGCCCGGACGGCCTCGCCGTGCAGTTCCGGATGAGCCGCACCGCGGTGCTCCAGCAGCTGCGGACACTCGCCGCACAGGGCCTCGTCGAGCGGCGGAGCCTGCGACACGGCGTGGGCAGGCCCCGGCACCTCTACGACGTCACGGAACGCGCCCAGCCGCTGCTGCCGGCCAGCTATGACCGCCTGTCGGTCAGCCTGCTCGGAGCCGTGCGCGACGTCGGCGGCCCGGACCTCGTCGGCCAGGTCTTCGAGGCGCGCCGCGCGACGCAGGCGCAGGCGATCCGCGAACGGTTCGCGGCCCGCGGCCTCTCGGGCGCGCCCCTCGCCGACAGGGCGCGCGAGCTGGCGGTGATCCAGGCCGAGCAGGGCTACGTCTGCGAGTTGCTCGACGACCACGGGCTCCGGCTGGTCGAGCACAACTGCCCGATCCGCCAGGTCGCCTCGGAGGCACCGGTCGCCTGCGAGGCTGAGGCGCAGCTCTTCAGCGACGTCCTGGGCGTCGAGGTCGTGCGCGAGCGGCACATCGCGTCCGGGGCCCGCAGCTGTGAGTACCGCCTGATCGAGGGACCGCCGGATCGCGGCTGAGGGACCCAAGGGCGCAGATTGCGCCCATGGGGCGCTGATTGGGGAGCCGCGGGGGTGCCGACTTGCGCCCGGGAGGTGCGGACTGCGTAGCCGGGTACGGCGCCCCCGGCTACGCCTCCTCGCCGCGCTGCGCGCCTCCGCGCCGCGCTAGGCCTCCTCGCGCTCGACCGTCTTCCGTGTCGGGGGCTTCACGCGGGGCGGGGCGACGTCGTGCACGCCCTCCACGAACGACGCCTGCCGCGCCCACTCGGCTGCCTGCAGCTGCTCCTCGAGCGACAGGATCCCGAGGCGGGACAGCGTGGCGAGCTCGTCGCGGATGTAGGTCTTGAGCATCTCGGGGCCGTCGGTGTTGATGGTGTACTTGATGCCGTTCCGGCGGAACGTGTCGAAGATCCAGCGGAACTCGTCCCAGCCGGACACGACGCCCGTGTTCAGGTTGCTGGTCGGGCAGACCTCCAGCACGATCCCGCGCTCGCGGATCATGGCCATGGTCCGGGGGTCGTAGGCGGCCTTCACACCGTGCCCGATCCGTGCCGGCTCGAGCTGCTCGATGACCTCCGAGACCTCTTCGACCGGCCCGGCCTCGCCGGTGTGGACGGTGACCCCGAGGCCCTGGCGGCGGCAGCGATCGAACAGCCGGCGGTACTCGCGCACACGGAAGGAGGCGGTCTCCGGACCGGCCACGTCGATGCCCACCACGCCGCGCCCGCGGTAGGCGATCGCCTTCTCGGCCATGATCTCGTTGAGCTGGTACGGAAAGGCGCGGTCCAGGCACAGGATCAGGCCGGGGCGCACGGGGTACTCCAGCACCGCGCGGTCCATCCCCCGGATCGCCGCGCTGATGATGTGGTCCAGGTCCTGCTCGCCGCCCCGGTTGCGCTTCATGGGGTTGAAGCGCAGCTCCATGGTGGTCACGTTGTTCTTGCGGTAGGCGCCGCCCACTACCTCGTACACCGACCGCTCGATCGCCAGCGGCGATGACTGGATCAGCTCGGTCCAGTGGAAGAGCTGGAGGTATCCGTCGAAGGAGTGGCCGTGGCGGGGGGAGACCGTGATCATGTCGCGGAACTCCCAGTAGTCCTTGGTGGGAAGCTTGATCCCCTGGGCGTGGGCGATCCCCCACATGATGGAGGGCGTCACGGCGCCGCCGAGGTGGCAGTGCAGCTCGGCGAGAGGCACGCGGCGCGGGAACGAGGCTGGCATCGGCCTCATCGTAGCCGAGGCGGGGCCGAGGGAGCGCGCCGGGAGTTGTTTCGTGGCCGGTCCGCCTGCGGCAGAGCCCTGGGCCGGCGACGACACCCTGTACGGCGGCGGAACCCTGGGCCGGCGACGGCACCCCACGAGGTGGCCCGCGCCGTTCAGCGCCACATCGGGCGGTCCTCGTGCGAGCCCGCCAGCAGTCGTCCCTCGCTGAACCGCTCGAGCCCGAACGCCGAGATGTCGACCGTGGTCGCGCGCCCCTCGGCGATCAGCTCGGCCATGCACGCCCCGACGGCCGGGGCCGTCTTGAACCCAGTGCCGCTGAAGCCGCAGTCCAGGTAGAAGCCGTCCGGTCCCGCGGCGCACAGGATGGGCCGCTGGTCCGGCGTGATCCCGTCCTGGCCCCGCTGCGTGCTCTGGAGCGCGCCGTCCGCCATCGCCGGGATCCGCCGGCAGATCCGGTCGACCACGCGCTCCACGAACTCGTCGGCAGGGCGCAGCACCTCCTCCGGCTCACCGCCGATGCCGGCGTCGTCCTCCAGGCCGATCAGGGTGAGGTCACGCCCCTCGGGCCGGAAGTACATCGCGTTCCCGTCGTCGATCACCGTCGGGTGCCCCAGGCGCAGCGCCCGCGGGCGCCGGATGAACGCGGTGTCGTGGCGCCACACGGTGACGGGCACCTCCAGGCCGGCCAGGGCCGCGACGCTCCGCGCCCACGCACCGGCCGCATCGACCACGACCGGCGCCGAGAACGAGCCTCTGGTGGTGTCGACACCGGCGACCCGCCCGCCCTGGACCCTGATGCCGGTCACCTCGCAAC
>DAIDTV010000107.1 GCA_027457005.1 Chloroflexota bacterium | reverse complement strand
CGCGTACGCGCCACCCGCCAGGAAGGCCAGGAACACCACGATCGCCAGCAGCGAGACCAGTCCGCCCAGGTCGGCCACGGTCTGCCGCCTGGCATTCTCCTCGAGGAACCGGGAGAGCGGGCCGGCGATGGAGAGCACCACCAGGGTGAGCGACAGCCCGAGGAGGCCGCCCTCGATCACGCGGCGACGGGGCATGTACCGGCCGTACGCGTTGAGGAAGAGGATGCCCATCACGATGCCGGCCGCCAGCGGGAGCACGACCACCACGAAGTCCTGCTCGCGCAGCCCGAGCGCCTTGGTCGCGAAGCCCGGCCCGAGCACGCCGAGCACGCCGATGAGGGAGGCCGTGATGGCCAGGTACGTGAGCGACCAGAAGATCCGGGGGTTCGTGCGGATGTAGGCCAGCCCCTCCCGGAGCTGCGCCACCAGGGTCGCGACCGCCCGCTCGGCACCGCCCAGTGCCCCCTCCGCGGCGGGGGCCTCCGGCTCGGTGCTCGGGAGGGTCACGCAGAGCGCCGCGGCCACGAAGTAGAACATCGCCACGAGCAGCAGCAGCGCCGGCGCGCCGGCCAGGTTGACCACCAGGGGACCCAGCAGCGCGAACCCGAGCGCGAACGACGCGTTCAGGGTGAAGGTGAAAAGCCCGTTGGCCTGCATCAGCCGGTCCCGCTCCACCAGGTGCGGGATCATGGCGGCCTCGGCGGGCGCGAAGAACGTGGTCACCGTCGAGACCACCACGTTGAGCACGTACACCAGCAGGAGCTGGTTGCTGACGACCACCATGGCGAGGAAGGCGACGCCCCGCAGCAGGTTGGTCGAGATCAGGATCAGGCGGCGGTCGATGCGGTCGACGTAGACGCCGGCGATCGCGCTGAAGACGACGGCGGGGACGAGGAAGGTCAGGATCAGCAGGCTGACGGCCGAGTTCGACCCGGTCAGGCCGTACACGACGATGGTCAGCCCGTAGATGACCATGTTCCCGCCGATCTGGGTGGACGCCTGCGCGAGCCAGAGCGACAGGAACCGCCGGTTGGACAGGACCCCGAGCCCGGACGGCTCGGGGGCCGGCACGCCACCGGTGTCGTGCGGAGGTGTGCCGGGGATGCCTCCCGAACCAGCCGCGGCGGGGTCGTGCCGGCCGCCGGGCGGCTCGGGCGGCGCCTGGCGGGCCGGTCCCGGGTCCTCGGATCTCATGGCGCGGGGTCCGGGGCGGCGGGTCCCCGCTCGACGAAGGCGACCAGCCGCCGTTCGAGATCGCGCCGTGCGAGCAGCACGCGCCGGCCGCAGCCGTCGCAGATCAGCCCGATGTCGGCGCCGAGGCGGACCACGCGCCACGTCCGGGCGCCGCACGGGTGCGGCTTGCGCAGCCGGACCCGGTCGCCTTCCCGGAACTCGACGACGGGACGGTCAGGCATCCGCCCTCAGTGCTCCGTGGCGCCGGTGAAATTCCAGGCGCCGATCCGCAGCCGGGGCACCACGCAGCTGCCGGACTCCGCCGCCAGGAGCCGGCGCTCGCGGCCGACCGCCTCGACCCCGGCCAGCGCGTCCAGGTAGCTCTGCGTGAAGCGCAGGTTGCGCACGGGTCCCACGATCTCGCCGCGCTCGACCAGGAACGTGCCGTCACGGGTCATCCCGGTGACGATGGCGCGCTTGGGATGCACCGCGTTCGTGTAGTTGAACCGCGTGACCAGCAGGCCCTGCCGAATCCCCTCCAGCATCTCCCCGGGGATCGCGTCGCCGGGGGCCATGAACTGGTTGGTGGGGATGGGGCCGTACGTGTTGGGGGCGGGCAGGCCGTGGCCGGTGGACCGGCGCCCGGCGCGCCCCGCGGTGGCCGCGTCGTAGACGAGGCCCGCGCAGGACCCACGCTCGATCAGCGCCACGCGCTGCTTCCCCGTGCCCTCGTAGTCGAAGGCCGTGGGGGTCCCCGCCGGGTCCCTGGCGTCGTCCCAGGTGGAGACCAGCTCGCTGGCGATCCTCCGGCCGGGCTCGTAGAAGCTGCGCCCCTCCTCTACCGCGAGCGCGGAGAAGCCCAGCGCGCCGATCCAGTCGAGCAGGTCCACGACGGCATACGGCTCGAGCACCACGGGATACACGCCCGGCGGCAGCACTGCCGGCGCGCGGGATCGGACCGCCCGTCCCGCCGCCTCCCGCCCGACCGACGCGGGGTCGATGCTCGTCACGTCGACCGCCAGCGCCTCTCCGTAGCCCGCCTCGCCGTCCGGCCCCATGCAGATGGTGACGAGCCTCGACTGCGTCGTGACCTGCTCGGCCCGGACCCCTCGCGTGTTCGCCACCGTCAGCCCGTCCGTCGACGTGGAGAAGGAGCCGAACGCAAGGACGCCCGCGGCGTCGGCCTCCGCGCCGCCCTGCCGCACGCCGTCTGCCCGCCGTTCGGGTGTCGCCGCGGCGGTCGCCCGGCTCCACGCGCCTGCCACCTCCGGGATGGGACCCGGCTCCGGGAGCACCACCGGGCCGTCCACCTCGGGCTGGACGCGCGCGATGCGTGCCGCGGTCTCGGCCAGGGCGCGCAGGCCGTCCCGGTCCAGCCGCCCGCTCGAGGCGACCCCGACCCGTCGGCCGGCCACGAACCGCAGGTTGGCCACCACGTCGGTCTCGTACACGTTCTGGTGGATTTCGCTGTTCGCGAAACGCGTCAGCGACGCGTCCGTGGCCATCACCACCACCTCGGCCTCGCTCGCTCCCTCCGCGGCGGCCAGCCGCAGGAGTCGCTCGGCGAGCGGAAGCCGGCTGCCGCCGGCGAGCGTCACGCCGTCCTCCCGGTCACCATCGGCCGACCCCCACCTGGACGTCGCGAAACCTCGCGCCCGAGCAGGCGTGTCCCACGTGCCCCCCCTGCGACGGTTCGCCCTTGCCGCAGTTCGGCGTGCCCAGCATCTGGTAGCTGCGCGCGTCCGCGACCGCATCGCAGGAGCGCCAGAACTCGTACGTGATGCCGGTGTAGGTCGGGTTCTTCAGGAGCCGGCCCAGCGTCCCGCCGCGGATCTCGTAGGCGACCTCGGTCGCGAACTGGAAGTTGAGCCGGCGGTCGTCGATGCTCCAGCTACGGTTCGAGACGAGGTAGAGGCCGTCGTCGGTGTCCTGGATGATCTCCTCCAGGCTCATGCCCGGTTGGGGGAGCAGGTTGATGTTGGTCATGCGGATCAGCGGGATGTGGTTCCAGCCGTCGGCGCGCATGGCGCCGCCGCTGCTGCGCCCGATCCTGGGCGCGGTCTCCCGGCTGGAGAGGTACCCGACGAAGATCCCCTCGCGGACGAGCGGGACCGACTGGGCGGGGACTCCCTCGTCGTCCCAGCCGAACGTCCCGAGCCCCCCGTCGGCGGTGGCATCGGCCACGATGTCGACGAGCTCGGACCCGTACCGGAACCCGCCGGCGAGGCGATCCGTGGTCAGGAAGCTGGTGCCGGCGTAGGAGGCCTCCGTGCCGAAGACGCGGTCCAACTCGGCGGGGTGCCCGCAGCTCTCGTGGATCTGGAGGTAGAGCTGCGTGGGATCGAGCACGATCGTCCGGCGTCCGGGCGGACACTGTGGCGCGGAGAGCAGCGCCACGGCCTCCTGGGCGATCTGGCCCGCGTGCGTGGCCAGGGCCAGGCCGCGGACGTTCTCGTATCCGCCGGCGCGCATGCCGCCCTCCGGTTCCGGGTAGGAGCGGCGCTGGTGCTCGTCGCCGTCCACGGCGTTGGCCTCGACGGCGGCGCCGGTGTGCGTGATCTCCTGCTCCACGTCCGTGCCGTTGCTGTCGCAGAAGGTCTTCCACTCCCGGTCCGCGCGGTACGTGCTGTCGGTGAACGCGAGGTCCGCCGCGGCGCGCATGGCCGCGTCCGCCTCGAGGAGGTCGCCGACCTTGGTCTCCAGGGAAACCTGGAACGGGTCGATGGCAACCGGTGTCTGGAAGCGACCGTGCTGCGCAGGCTGGCGGTCGAGGGCCACCGGACGTCGCTGCACGCGTGCCGACGCGCGGGCGATCCGCACCGCGCGGGCGGCGACGCGTTCGGCCTCGGCCGTGGTCAGCCGGCAGGAACTCGCGAAACCCCAGGCACCGTCCACGAGCACACGGACGCCGAAGCCCTCGTCCTCGCGCCGTGACGCGGCGGCGACCCGGCCCGTCCGGACGGACAGCCGCTCCTCCATGCGCCGGACCGTCCGCACGTCGGCGTGGGAGGCGCCGCGCATGGTCGCGACCTGCAGGGCACGCTCGGTCACGTGGTCCATCGGGGACAGCGTACCAGAGCCTACAGCCGCGGCTGGGCGTCCGCCGGGATCAGCGACCGGTCCGTGGCGGGCAGCACCAGGCTGTTCTCCGGGGAGACCGCGAGCTGGACGTTGGGGCTGGTCACCTGCAGCTGGCTGACGATCCCCCCGACCCGCGTCAGCGCGGCAGTCAGGTTGATGCTGTTGCCGATCGCCGATACATGGAACGACGAACCCAGTGTCACGTTCTCCACCGACAGGGCGCCGGGAGGGCCGGCGACGACCGTGCTGGCCACCACGCGGACCCCGTCGATGGCGAGCGCCTCGGCGCCGGCGAGCCGAAGCTCGTTGATCAGGTCGTTGGCCGCGCCGGCGCTCATCGGCCCGGTGCAGTCGACGGTCACGCCTCGTCCGGTGACCGGATCGAGCCCCGCCCAGAGGCGGATGCTCGCCAGGTCCTGCTGGAGCCCGCCCACCGCGGAGACGCCCAGGCTCCGAGCCTGCTGGAGATCGCGCGCCTGGGTGCGCAGCGTGTCAACCTCGGTGGACAGCTGGCCGTTGCGCTGGTTGAGGTTCGCGATGAGCGTGGTGAGGTCCTGGGACGTCAGGTTGGCCAGCCCCACGCCGCCCGCCTGGGCGCGGAGCTGCACGATCGACAGGAACCCGAGCAGCAGTGCCACGAGCGCGATCGTGAGCTGGGCGCTCCGCGAGCGCATGCCGGACCTCACGGCGCGATCCCCGGCGACGCCGCAGGCGAGGGTGGTGCGGGGAGCGCGTGCGCATACGTGAGCGCGACGCCGCCCGCGTACGCGGGGACGACGGCCTTGTCCAGCGCGCCGGCGCCGAGGCGGATCCCGAACCCCTCGACGCGTGCCTTCACGTATTGCGCGAAATTCGCGGAGGTCGTCATCCGGGTGTAGAGGTCCTTCGGCCCGATGGCCACGATCTGGTAGGGCGGCTGCAGGTAGGCGCCGTTCAGCAGGATGGACGACCCGATGTCGGTCATCCCGCTGGTCGCGGTGATGCGCTCGCCGTTGACCGCGATCGCTTCCGCGCCGTCCAGCCAGAGCTCGTCGACCACCGCGCGGATGTCGCTGGAGCTCACCAGGTAGTCGCCCGGCGCCGCGCCGGGCGGGATCGGCTGGGTGGAGTCCTCGAGCTGGACCACCACTCCGGGACCCTGCAGGTCGATGAAGCCGGCCGCCAGCCGGGCCTGCTGGAGCTCGTCGTTCAGGCTCGTCACCAGTGCGCTGTTGCCGGCCGAGGAGGCCTCCAGCTGCTCGATCTGCGCCCGGAGCGCCAGGATCTGCGCCTTGAGATCGTCCTGCTGCTGCTGCAGCTCCGTGGCCGTCGCGACGAGCGGCGGGCGCTCCTGGGTCGTGTACTGGACCACCGACGGGTTCGCGGCCGCCTGGGCCACCATCAGGAACCCGAGGACGAGCATGGCGGCCGCCAGCGTGAGCTGCCAGCTCGGGACGCGCCGCGCCCGGGCGATGAGCCCCTTCACCGGGCGGTCCGCGCGGCACGGGCCGCCAGTCCGGGGGTGGGCGCAGGTGCGGTCCGGGCCCTCATGACCGGGGACCCTCCGGTGG
>DAIDTV010000106.1 GCA_027457005.1 Chloroflexota bacterium | reverse complement strand
ACGTTCGCCCTCGGGGATCGCCTGTACGAGTTCCGCAGCTGGGCCTTCCAGGAGCTGACGGTCATCCGGTTCGCCGCGCACGTCCGCTCCGGCGACGTCCTGGTCGTCGAGCGTGGCGGTTCTCGAGGCCGCGCGCGGTGGGCGCTCGCGATCGTGCCGCTGGGCGAGGCGATGGCGGCGGACGAACGGCCGTGGGCGGCGCTCGTGGCCGGCGACGGCGACGAGGTGCTGGAGCTGGCCGTGGCCACCCGCGCGGCCCTCGGGCGGCCCCTGCGCCTCCGCGTGCCGGACGGGGCCCCCATGGTGGCGACCCGCACGGCCGCCTTCGTGGCTGCGGGCCTCCCCCCGGCCGACGACACGCTCCACATCCTCGCGCGCGAGCTCCCACCCGATGTCGCGATCGACGTCGGAGGCCCCGGCGCGGTGACGTTCGAGGAGCCACCGCGTCGCGTGACGGCCCCACCGCGCCCCGGCGGCTGATCGCGGACCGGCTGGACTACAGTAGGTCCATGCTGTCGCCGGTGCCGCCCGCCCTCCGCGATGCCGTCGAGCGCGTCGGCCGCGCCGACATCATGGTGGGCATCCCCAGCTTCCGGAACGCCGCCACCATCGGGCACGTGGCGCGCGCGGCCCAGGCGGGCCTGGTGCAGTACTTCCCCGACCTGCGCCCGGTGCTGGTCAACGCCGATGCGGGCTCGCCCGACGGGACGCAGCGGGTAGTGGTCGAGACCGAACCCCCCGACTACGTCGAGCGGATCCTCCTGGTGCGACCGCGCAACCGGCTGCAGCGGATCAGCCTGACCTATCCCGAGGTCGACGGCGTGGGCGGGAAGGGCGCCGCGCTGCGTACCGTGTTCGAGGTCGCGCGGGCGCTGGAGGTGCAGGCGCTGGTGGTGGTCGATTCGGACCTGCGCTCGATCCTGCCCGAGTGGATCGAGCTCCTGGCCGGCCCCATCCTGAAAGGCGGCTTCGACTTCGTGTCGCCGCTCTATGCTCGGCACAAGAACGACGGGACGATCACCAACACCGTCACGTACCCGCTGACCCGCGCGCTGTACGGGCTGCGCATCCGCCAGCCCATCGGTGGCGACTTCGGCGTCAGCGGCGACCTGGTGGACCACTACCTGCAGCAGGAGGACTGGACCCCCGAGGTCAGCCGGTTCGGTGTCGACATCTGGATGACGACCAGCGCGATCGCCGGCGGCTTCGCGGTCTGCCAGGCCCGCCTGGGGGCCAAGGTGCACGATCCCAAGGATCCTGGCGCGGACCTCGGTCCCATGTTCAGCCAGGTCCTCTCCACCATCCTCCGGCTCACCGAGCGCCACGCCGACCGCTGGCTGCAGGTGCGGGGCTCGCACGACGTGCCGGCGTACGGGTTCGAGCGGGTCGTCGAACCGCCGCCCCTGCAGATCGACTTCCTGCGGCTCCTCGAGGAGTTCCACCGGGGCCGCCTGGCCCAGGGCGAGCAATGGGACCGGATGCTCGCGCCCCAGACCGCCGAGATGGTGTGCGAGCTCGCCACGGACGCGGGCGCCGCCGCCGACCGCGCGGCCCGTGCCGACGCCCCCCGCCAACCCCTCGAGCCGGGCGACTTCGCATTCCCCGACGAGGCGTGGGCCCGCGTGGTGTACGACGTGTGCGTGGCCGCCCACCGCCGCGTGCTGCCCCTGGATCGCCTGGTGGCCGCCCTGGTTCCCCTCTACTTCGGACGCGTGGCCGGCCTCCTGCTCGAGGTGCGGGACCTGGGCGGGGAGCAGGCGGAGGCCGTGGTCGAGCGGCAGGCGCGCGCCTTCGAGCTGGCCAAGTCCTATCTCGTCTCGCGCTGGCAGGAGGTGGCGCAGGAGGTGGCGCAGGCGGAGGGCGACGGGCCGGCGCCGGGGAACGCAGCCACATGACCGCCCGCCTCCCCGGGCGCATCCTGATCCCGCTCGCCAACCCGCGCACCGCCGCGGACCTGGTCCGCATCGGCGCCGCCGTCATGGACCGCGGCGGGTACCTGGTCGCGCTCGGGATCGTCGAGATCCCCGAGGGCGTGCCGCTGTCCGAGGGCGCAACCCGGGCCCGCCACGCGCGCCGCCTGCTGCAGCAGGTGCTGGACTTCGTCCCGGAGGGCGTCGAGCTGCGCACCATGGTCCGGATCGGCAGGCGCGCCGCCGAGGGGATCCTGGAGACCGCGGCCGAAGAGGACGCAGACCTGATCGTGTTCGGCTGGAGTGGCACGCCGGGCGGGCGTCGTGGCGCCCAGGCCGTGTTCACCCCGACCATCGACTCGGTCGTGCGGGATGCGCCGTGCGACATCGCGGTCGTGAAGCAGCGCGGCGTCGGGGAGGTGCGGAGGATCCTGGCACCCGTGCGCGGCGGTCCCCACGCCGAGCTCGCGCTCCGGTTCGCCGATGCGCTCGGCCGGCGCATGGACGCGGAAGTCGCCGTCCTCCACGTCCTGCCCCCCGGCGTGGGGCAACCCGTGCGCGCCCAGGCGGAGCGCGCCCTGCAGGCGTTCATCCGCCAGCACGCCCGGGGCCGCTCGGTCCCCCTCGTGCGCGAGGCCGTGAACGTGCGGAACGCGATCCTCCGCGAGTCGGAGTCGGCCGACCTGCTCGTGATGGGGGCCTCCGTCGGGCCCGGGGGAGCCGCCGGCCTCACGGGATCCGCCGCGGCGGCGAGCCACGGCACGGCCTCCAGCGGGGGCCCGGGATCGGCCCCGACAGCCGGTGGCCTCTTCGGGGTGCTCCCCGAGTACGTCGCGCAGAAGGCCCGGACGACGGTGATCGTGGTGCGGACCAAGGAGACCCCCAGCCGCGCCGCGTTCGAGCGTGCCGCGCAGCAGGCCGAGACCCTCGAGTCGGTCGATCGGGCGGCCGAGCAGGAGCGCAGCGTCCCGGTACGGGTCGACCGGTGGTTCGCCGAATCGAACTACCACCACGCAGAGTTCGCCGACCTGCGGCGGCTCGTCGCGCTGAAGGAGCGGCACAACGTCACCATCAGCCTGGTGCTGCCGACGCTCAACGAGGCGACCACGGTGGGCCCCATCGTGCGTGCGGCGCGCGTGGAGCTCATGGAACGGGTGCCGCTCGTGGACGAGCTGCTGGTGATCGACTCGGCATCGACCGACCAGACCCGGGAGGTGGCCGCGGCCGAAGGGGCCCGGGTGGTGCAGCACCCCGACGTGCTGCCGGCGTACGGCTCCTACCGGGGCAAGGGCGAGGCGCTCTGGAAGAGCCTCTACGAGACGAGCGGCGACATCGTCGTCTGGTGCGACACCGACGTGCAGGACTGGGGGCCGCGCATGGCATACGGCACCCTCGGTCCGCTGCTGAGCGAGTCGCGCATCCAGTACGTCAAGGGCTACTACCAGCGGCCGATCGTGGAGGGCGGGGTGCTCCGCGAGGGCGGCGGGGGGCGCGTCACCGAGCTGGTCGCGCGGCCGCTCATCAACCTCTTCTTCCCGGAGCTCTCGGGCATGATCCAGCCGCTGGCGGGCGAGTATGCCGGCCGTCGTTCGCTGCTGGAGACGCTCCCCTTCTTCACCGGCTACGCGGTGGAGATGGGCCACCTCATCGACGCCATCGAGCGGGTGGGGCTGGAGGGGCTGGGGCAGGTCGACCTGGAGCGCCGGGTGCACCGCAACCAGGAACTCGAGGGCCTCTCGCGCATGAGCTTCGTGATCCTGCAGGCGGTCATGAAGCGGCTCGAGGAGCGGCGCCGGGCACACCTGTTCGCGGAGCTCGGCTCGACCATGAAGCTGCCGCGCTCGTCGCCCAGCCGGCTGTCGCTCGAGGTGATCGAGCTGGCCGATCAGGAGCGGCCGCCGATGATCCGGATACCCGAGTACCTCGAGCGCCGGAAGGGCACCGCGTGAGCGATGCCGGCACGACAACCGACCGCGGCCCGTCAGCCGACCGCGGTGCGGCAACCGCCCGCGGCGGGGCAACCGCCCGCGGCGGGGCAACCGCCCGCGGCGGGGCAACCGACCCGCCCGGGTGGCCGGGACGGGACTCGAGGGCCACTGTTTCGTCGGATCCGGTCTGGGGCCCCGCGGTGGCCGGCTGATGCCGCTGCGCGTGCTGCTCGCGCCCGACTCGTTCAAGGGCTCCCTGACCAGCGTGCAGGTGGCCGACGCGATGGCGACCGGCTGGACGGGCGCACGCCCCGACGACACGGTCGACCGCTGCCCCATGTCGGACGGCGGGGCCGGCCTGCTGGACGCGCTGCTGGCGGCCGATCCGTCCTGGCAGCAGCTGCCGGCGGCCTCTCGCGATCCGCTCGGCAGGGCCATCGGCGCCCGGTTCCTGCGCTCGGGCGCCCGCGGAATCGTCGAGCTTGCCTACGCCTCGGGGCTGGCGCGGGTGGGACCGGACGAGCGGGATCCCGGGGCGGCGAGCACGTTCGGGACCGGCCTGACGCTGGCGGCCGCCATCGGGCTCGGCGTACGCGACATCGTCCTGGGGGTCGGGGGAAGCGCCACCACCGACGGCGGTACCGGCCTCCTGGTCGCGCTTGGGGCGCGGTTTCTCGACGCCGACGGCGAGGACCTTCCGCCAGGCGGCGCGGCACTCGCGCGGCTGGCCCGCGTGGACCTCCGCGGCGTCTCGCCCCTGCTCGCCGAGGTTCGCCTCACGGTCGCCTCCGACGTGACCAACCCGCTCCTCGGGCCGGATGGCGCGGCGGCTGTCTACGGCCCCCAGAAGGGCGCCTCTCCGCAACAGGTGGGTGCGCTCGAGGCCGCGCTGGCGCGCTGTGCGGACCTGCTCGAAGCCGCGGCCGGGCACGCCATCCGGGACGTCCCCGGCGCAGGTGCTGCCGGCGGCACCGTGGCCGGCCTGCTGGCGATCTCCGACCGTTTCGCCGGGTTCTCCGTGCGTCCCGGTGTCGCGGAGGTGATGACGCTGGTCCGCTTCGACGACCGCCTCGCCGGATCCTCGCTGGTGCTCACCGGCGAAGGCCGGGTGGACGCGCAGACCGCCTTCGGCAAGACGGCGTTCGGGGTGGCCCGGCGGGCACGCGAGGCCGGTGTGCCGTGCGTGGTGATCGGCGGGAGCGTCGATCCGGACGGGCTCACCGCCTTCGCGACGCAGGGAGCCGTGGTGCTGCCGGCCTGCGAGGACCACCGCGGCCTGGAGGCAGCCATGGCCGCCGGCACGGCACCGATCGAGCGCGCGGCGGAGCGCGTGGCCCGGCTCGTGTCGCTGGGCGCAATGCCCGGCGGCCGTCCGAACCGGGCGTGACGGTGCTCCCCGCGGCCGCGGCGCTGGAGCGCGAGCGCCCCGGGCTCGTCTCGTTCGTGCTGGCGGCGCTCCGCGAGCAGTACGGTCTCCCCGAATGGCAGCCGCGCCGTCCGCCGACCGACGAGCTGGTGCTCACGATCCTCTCGCAGCACACCAGCGACCTCAACGCCGAGCGCGCCTTCGACGAGCTCGCCAGGCGGTACCCGGACTGGGATGCCGTGGTGCTCGCGCCGGTCGAGTCGGTCGCGTCGGCCATCGTCTCTGGCGGACTGGCGCAGCAGAAGGCGCCCCGCATCCAGGGCGTGCTGCGCCGGATCCACGAGGAACGCGGTGACTATGCGCTCGACTTCCTGGGTGCGATGGAGCCGCGGGCTGCGCGGGACTGGCTGGTGCGCCTCGACGGCGTGGGGCCCAAGACCGCCTCGGTGGTGCTGCTGTTCTGCTTCGGACTGCCG
This sequence comes from Chloroflexota bacterium, assembly GCA_027457005.1. Taxonomy (GTDB): domain Bacteria; phylum Chloroflexota; class Limnocylindria; order Limnocylindrales; family CSP1-4; genus JAJYNJ01. The sequence continues at coordinate 125 of DAIDTV010000106.1, read as the reverse complement.
CTCATGCCGGTCGACACGCACGTCCATCGGGTCACCACGCGAATCGGGCTGGTCCCGGCGGGGACGCCGGCGGACCGCGCCCACGACATCGCGCTCGACGTCTTCCCGCACGACCGCATGTACGA